>CAZKNW010000028.1:0-17056 GCA_964554035.1 uncultured Verrucomicrobiota bacterium | reverse complement strand
TTCCTCCCGGTCGATCAGAATGTTGCTGGGCTTCAGGTCCCTGTGCAGGACACCCCGCTCATGCGCATGTTGCACGGCTTCCGCGACGGACTTCATCCAAGCCGCCACATCCCGTGGAGTTCGTCCTTCCCTGGTCGCAGCCTCCTGCAACGTTTCCCCCTCGATCAGCTCCATGACGATGAAGGAAAGATCATCCCGGCTCCCAACCGAATAGACCGGAACGATGGACTCATGCTGCAAACGTGCCGTGGCCCTCGCCTCGAGCTGGAAACGCTCCCGCATATCCGGGGAGGCAAACTCGCCTCCCGACAGCATCTTCACCGCCACCGTACGTTGGAGGGTAAGATCCCGCGCCCTCCAGACGACTCCCATGCCTCCTCTTCCTATAACCTCGATCAGTTCAAGGTTCCCGAGAAGCATCTCCGGCACCTCGGGATCTTCGTGGGCCGAATCGCAGGCGCAGACCGGACAGAACTCCACCCGGATTCCAGCGGGAAGCCGACAGGAACATACGGGGCAATGGGTCACTTCATCGGTCTCCATGGATCGAGCAGAGAAAAGACGGGCTCATCAGTTCATGACGCGGTGAAGCCAGAGCGACAAGCCCGTAATGTCTCAAACCCCTACTGCGCCCGGTAAAAGCGATGGGTGGTGATGGGATGGCTCGGGTCCACCATCAACAGGGTGCCTTTCTCGTCCGTAGTGCCGGCACCGAGCGTCTGCCAGTTCACGAAGTCGTCGGACCATTCGATCAGATAGCCGGTGTTTGGATTTCCGTTCAGCCAGATTGCAAATCCTCCGCTGAAAACCTTGCCATCCAGGATCGGCTCGAGGTTTGGAGAATGGGAACCAGCTTCAAAGGCGCCGAGGTCCGAACCGCTACAGACCACGGGCCGCAACGACCCACTGGCAGTCTCGTGATACTGGAAGTTCACAAGGGCGTTTCCTCCGGAATCCCTTGCCGGCGAGCCTTCCAACGGCACAAAGTCCGAATCCAGGAGGGGATCGTTGATCGTTTCGGGAAGAATGGAAGCCACTCCCGAGAAAAGGGCATCCGGGCCTGACTCCCAACCCGGACTGATCCAATTGGCACCACTGTTCAGGATACCGGCACCACCCATGAGCCGGATGATCTCGGAACCCTGCCTCCACACGATGTTGTTGCGGAAGTCCACGCTGACGTTCGAGAGCACGGTAGGAAGGTTCACCCTCCAGGTGCCGCTGTTGATCACAATCGTGTTGTGGTGCAATTCGAGGTCACCGTAGCGTGCGTATTCAGGCCCACTCGAATCGCCACCCACGAAGATGGGATGAGACGCATAGGGGTTGGTCACCAGCATGAGGTTTCCCGCAATACGTGTCGTCGTGAAGGAGGAATCCTCGCGGATGATGGACGCCCCCGAACCCGTGGGCTCAACCAGTACCAGCATCCTTGCAGCTCCTTCGATACGGCACGCCTCGATGACCGTTCCAGCAGAACGATCGAGGACATTGTCGCCATACGAACCGGACAGGGGCGCGTCCAGTCTACAGAACCGAATGGTCATGCCGATCGCAGAGGACCGGATGTTGGCATTGCCATATTGACCCGGAGTTCCGGTATTCGAGATATGGCAACCTTCGACAAGGATGTTCCGGTTGAGACCGAACTCGCATCCATAGGACATCCTCGCATCCAGTCCGGTGCAGACATCATGGATATGGCAGTTCCGGACCGTCACGTTCTCGGACCCGGCAATCCGGATGCCTGCGGCCCCCTCGTACCACACCCCCTGTGTCGCCTTGATGTCGCGGATCTCAAGACCCTCGATCTCAATAAAGCCAGGCTTGAAGAAGGCCGAATCCGTATTGGCTCTCGATACCGTTATCATACCCAGGTACTGGGCGACGTCCCACGATGCGAATCCAAGATCGGCAGGAGTCAGCGCCCCCGCTCCACTGATTACGGGTCTTTCACCATTGGGTCCTGCAACACCCACAAACCGGATGGGATCACTGGCCGAACCCCTCGCGGGAATGAGCACCTTCTCGTTGTAGGGCTCAGACCTCCAATGAAGTCGAACGCTGTCTCCGGGAAAGAGCTGTTTCCAAGGAACCGAGGAAAGGTTTGTGTAGGTCTGGCCCGGACCCACGTCGTAGGTAAAAGGCCCTCCTGGAGGGGGCAACGGTCGGAAAAGGGCCCCTACCGTGATTCCGGAAGCAGGCATGGTCAGCGTCGTCGTAGGTGAATCAGGATCCATCACCGTAGCGCCGACCCACCCCGTGAACGCTTCTCCCTGGGGAGCCGTATTCGCGGTCAAGGTTACCACCTCTCCCTCCAGGTAATCCCCTGATCCAGTTCCTCCCTGAACCGTCAGTTCGTAGCGAGGTGGTTCGATGAGCAGGCTGACCGTCGCCGGATCCGAGTTCAATGCTCCATCATGCGCAACAAAGGTAAAGCCATCCATTCCCAGATAGCCGACGTCAGGCGTGTAGGTGAGGTTCGGAGCCGTTCCTGCAAGGGTTCCATGTTGGGGTAGGGTTGAGAGGGCAAAGCTCAGGCTGTCCCCATTGTCGTCGTAGCCTCCGAGCACGATGCTCAGGGACTGGTTCTGCACTCCCGTGATCGATTGGGGATGCGCCACCGGTGCCACTGGCCCTGCCGGAGGCACAAATTCATGGGCTCCAAGGTCGGGATTACCTGCGATCGTCCTAGGCTCCACCGCACCATGGAAGACATACTGTTCCGCAGGCTGATCCGCCTGGACAGGAAGCTGCTGACCCGCATTCAAGAGAGGGGAATAGGCTCCCGGCCGCAGGTCCTTCTGCGTTATGCCCTGGAAGCCTGGATCCGAACCGACGACAAAGTTGGCGGAACCGTTGAAGGTCCCCTGCGCGGCAGGAGATTGACCATTGTCCCAGGTTCCCCAGGTGTCGGTCACCCAGTTGGTGCCGAAGTTGTGGTGCCCGTACAGGTCGGCAAAGTAAAAGAAGGATGCCTGTTCGCCGGGAGTAAAGGATTCAACATGAAACACATTGTTGATGATCTCGGCGGTTTCATCATCGGTCTCCAGGTCAAAGATCGAGACCCGGTAAGCCTCGGAAAGATCCCTTCTCATCACCACCGTGTTGTGGTGGAAGTACAAGGTACCTTTCCGGTAGTTGGCTTCCATGCCGGAATCACCTCCATAATGGATGGGGCGTGTCGCATCACCAGGCCCACAGTAGATGTAGTTTCCATAGACCTGCGTCGTGAAATAGCTCAGGTCTCCGTTGCTGATGTCAGACTGAACCATGCCGATCGAGTCCTGGGCCTCGACAAGGTCGACCACCCGGGTACCGCCCTCAATCCAATTGTAGCGGACCACCGTGCCGCTGGAGCGGTCCTTGAGATTGGCGCCATCCGCACCCGGACGAATCGGTCCTAGGTAGTTTCCCTCGAACAGGATACCGAGGCACTCCGTGTAGATGTTGTGGGAGGCGAAGGTGTGTCCGGACTGCTGCAGATTTTCCGAGCAATTCTCTATGTGACAGTTGCGGATCGTCAGGCGCCTCGTTGCGTCCGGTTCATCGGAACCACTCTTGGCAAAGATGCCATTGGAACAATCGTGCACCTTGCAGTTGATGATGCTGACGTCATCCGCACCCATGATCCAGATTCCTGATCCCATCCAGGTTCTGGGAAGCCCGTTTGAATCGGTGAAGCCGTAGAGATCCCTTGCGTGGGTCACCTCCAATCCCTCAATGATGATGTGGCTTGGCTTCTCGGTGTAAGGTCGGTTGGGACCACGTCTCACGATGATCGGTCCTGTATCGCCCGTGGACTGGTTGTTGCCGTAGACAGGCCAGTAATCCGTGGGATGAGTTGTGGCATTTTCAGCGTCAATGACCGGTCTTTCCCCGTTGGGGCCCGGCACACCGAGCACATGAATCGGCTGGGCAGCCGTCCCGACCCCGGAAAGCCGGAACTTCTCGCGATAAGGTTCCGCCCGCCAATGAATGTGGACCGTGTCGCCGGCCACCAGTTCATGCATGGCGATGTCATTGATGTTGGTCAGGGGCTGTCCCAGGCCCACGTGATAGATTGCGGCACGGACGGTTTGCAGAAAGGACATTCCGATCAGCGCGCTCAGGATGAAGAGTCTTTGGTGTTTCATAACTTCACCCCTTCCTTCTGGATCCGTGGATCGCCGTTGCAGGTTTTCTTCATTTTCTTCCGGCACTGCAAAACGAGGTTGGACCGACGAGGGACCTCTCTTGAAAGAACACGCGATCAATCATCGAAATCTGAACAAGACACCCAATCCCCCATTGATCATGAACACCATCGACTACGGCATCATCGGTATCGGCATTCTTGGTCTGATCATCTGGACACGGGGTTGCTTGCGACAAAGAACAGGCGACTGCCTGCTTGGCCTTTCGGTGAGCCTCGTCGCAACCATCTTCTACTTCGCCCTCTTCAACCTGACCCGAACGGTATGGCTGGCTTCCTGTCTGCTTGGATCCCTGCTCCTCGTCCTTCCCTTCGCAAGGGGAATCCTTTCCTCCCCGCGAGGGAAGATGCTGGCTGCTGCAGTCTCGGTTCTAACGCTCGGCGCCACTTATGGAGAACATCACCTGGTATCCAAAGGAAATGCCCTGCTCATCATCGAGCCCTATCGCATCGGAAAGGGTTGGGCCTTTGATGAACCGAGGCTGGGACTGAACAAGGAACCCTTTGTTGAAGGTATTCCTGAGATGATCGACAAGCTGGTAGAGGATGTTCCGGGTTCCGAAAGGAGTGTCAGACTGATCTTCTCCCAAAGACCCTTTCCGGGTGCCCAGCTGAGGCTGGATCGGAGGCATGAACAGAATGGTGGCAACTGGTATTACTGTGAGGACTACCAGATGGAGGGCTGGCTGTGTCCTGCGCTTTTCAAGTTCTTCCCCAGAGCCCCCATCATATCTATGTGCAGGCCCAGGAAAAGTAAGGAGGAGTTCAAAGGACAACTGCTTCACCGGCAGGGAAAATGGACCATCGTCACAATCTCATTCTCTTCAACCGTCTCGTGGTCCGTCTCGTAGATTTCGAAGGGTGCCACATTGTTTCTCTTTTGGTACTTCCACGCCCTGCCGTGCATCATTCCGGCCGCCCAGGCATTCCCGAGATGGCGGTAGGGACCCTTCATCCTGACGCGGTAGGTGGAAACGTCCGGCAGGTTCCCTTCCTCGAGTTCGGCTGGAACCTTTGCCATGCCACCTGAAACCGGATATCCGATGACATAGGAGCACATCCCTCCTCCCAGCCCCCACTTGAGATACTGGCAGAAGGGAGGACCCGATACCGAAACGGCATGACGGGCAATCAGGCGTTTCAACTCGTCAAAGTCCCGCCCCATGGCCTCCTGGATATCCGCAATGAGGCATTGTTTTCGGAGGCCGACGTAACGGAATCCCTGAAACGACTGCACCCCCGAGAACTCCAGATGACATGGCACCTCACCCTGTTCCGCATGATCCTTGAGCATCTTCAATCCACGCTCGTAGTCCATGCCGATAAAGTTGGACATCATCCGGGTCATGAAGAAGAGGAACCATGGAAGGGATCCATTCATGGTCCATGTCACCTCGGTTCCCCGGTATCGAACGGCCAGCTCGAAGGAGACCTTACTGAAGGACTTGAACGGACGAAGGAACTGAAGGTCATACTGGATATGATCGGGCTCCCTTTCATCCGTGATCCGAATCGATCCTGATCCGACGACCTCTCCGTCCCACGAATAGCCCATGCCATCAGGGGCAAAATCGAGACTGCAGTCCGGCTCGACGATCAACCAAGGAGACCACGACGGCTAGGCCTTGAAGTCCCGGATGATCCTGTAGACCTTCTCAATGGGAAGATCAATGGGGATGGACCTGCGGACTTCAAATTTGGGCATGCGGGGTTTGTACCATTCCCAATGGGAATGAAAAGCCCGCCAAGGTGAAGATTCGGTTTCAGTCCTCCCACAGGAACCGAGGGCGCACCCAATTTTCCTCCGGGCTTTGCCTGGCCTTACCAATGATGCCAAACGCCTCTTCAACGGGGACCTTGCCCGCACGGACCTCCAACAACAAGCGGCACTCAAAGCTCCTGCAGGCCAGGGGGCGATAGGGATACAGGCTGCATCGGCAATCCTTCAGTGCCCGACACGGTGTGGTCATGACCGGAGGACCTTCCGTGTCGTCCTCCACCTCCAGTCCCATGGCCTCGACGGAATCCGCCTCGCTTTCGTTCTGAAGTTCGATGTCATCGAGGAGCGATCCATCACAACAAAGTCCGCAGCGGACACAAAGAAGCTGGGTGGGATCAACCGCTGAAAACATGGCTTTCCTCCGGCGGAATGGATTTCAGGGGTACCTCTCGCTGCTCTCCTGAGACGAGAAAGCAAAGAACGGCAGAGGCGACGGGTCTGTTGAATATGCCCTCTAGGGCCATCGCATAGAGTCTCAACTGCGAATGGTAGGATCGCGCCCGTTCCTCCAGCGCATCCCCATGAACATTGTCCGTCTTGAAATCCACGAGTGTCAGTTCCTTTTCGCCAACCACCACAAGGTCAGCAACACCTTGCACGATGACCGTATCCTCAAGATCCGCGGACCGGATGTCAGGTGCCCCCATTCCGGGACCCAGTATCTGGGCGAGCACCTCCGGACGAAAACGCGAGGTAAACGCAAGTTCACGGCGAACCCGGCTGGGTTCCTCAAGGATCCTGATTCCGAGGCTGCTCTTCCAGAAATCAAGGATCAGGGCGGGTTCGATCATCTCCCTTTGTCCCTGGTCCAGGAGTCCTTTCTTCTCCATCCAAGCCAGCTGCGCATCCAGAGCCTTTTCCGTGATGGGCTTTGAAAGGTCCACGTGCTGCATCACCTCGTGGTGAGCGGTTCCAAATGCCGCACCCCGCCCTGTTCCCGTTTTCCCTCCGGCTCGATCCACACCGTGAACGGTCCACGTTTCCCCTCCGAAGGTCTGACCTGATTCCTCGACATCCCGTTTTTTCGAGAGCCTTCTCAACTCACTCACGGAAGTCTTACCGTTGGCGCCTGTCTGGTAGGCATGTCGATAATGGAAGCTCAGTTTGCCAAGCTTGTCTGAAAGCAGCTTCGCATCGGCACCATGGCTCTTCCCGGGATCAGTGTCGGTTTCCGTTTGCTCACCTGAGGAACCAACCAGGGAAGCTTCATCCGTGATGCTCCATGAGGCCCATTTCCCCCGTCCTTCATCGCTTTCATACCAATCCGGCTTTCCAGTCAGGTGGCCCAACGCGGCCCGGATCCATCCGGAGTAGCCCTGGGTCCGGTTCAGTTCATGAACCGGCATCCTGGAAGAAGGTATCTCCCGTGTTTCCAGCTTCTGCTCACTGGCCGAAAGGATCAGAAGATCACGGGCTCGCGTCAGCGCCACGTACAAGAGCCGGATCTCCTCGCCAAGAGCCTCCCTTTCCTGGTGTCGTTTGCCCATCCAGAAGGCCACGCTTTCGTATCGGGCCGGAGCATCCTCTCCCACGATCTTCGGACAGATGCCATACTGTTCATCGAGAAGGAGGGCCTGCTTCATGTCATCCTTGTTGAAGGGCGAGCCAAGACATCCAAAGACCACCACGGGAAATTCCAATCCCTTGCTTCGATGCACACTCAAGAGCCGAACCGCGCCACCGCTCTGGAGGAAGGGTGGCTCGAGATCGACTTCAGCCTGCTTCTGCACCTCAAGGAAATGCAAAAACCGGAACAAACCCTGGCGCTGGCGCTCCTCGAAATCCCTCGCCATGCCCACGAACATCTCCACGTTGGCCACATTGGCCGCTCCTCGATCATCTGCCATCAACCAGTCGTGGTAGCAGGTATCCGATAGGGCGGTTTCAAGACAGTGGGAGACGGAGCCATGAAGCGCCAGTTTCCGCCAGCGTCCAAAACGCTCGAGGAAGACCTCCAGCTTTGCGCGGAGGGACTTCACATCCTCAAGCAGTTGATCAGGCAGATCCTCGGTTGCAGGCTTCTTTTCCACCACGGATTTGACGGCATTCCAAATCAGGCCCTTGCGATCCGAGGTCCTCAATGCCGCCATCTCATTCGGTGACAGGCCCACCAGGGGAGATCTCAGGACTGTCAGGGCAGGGACATCCTGCAGCGGGTTGTCCAGGAGCATGAGGAGATGCTCCAGGTCCATGACCTCGGGTGATTCAAAGAAGCCACCCCGATCCGCCTTCAGGGGAATGCCTTCCCTCGCAAACACCTTCGCGAAGCTCTCTGCCCGCGACTTGGGCGAACGCAGCAGGATCACCATGTCCTCCCAATCCACAGGGTGCATGCCCTCCTTGTCCCCCTTCCTTTTCCATACCTTGAAACGCTGTTCCTTCAATGTCCTCAAGCGGCGGGCTATCTGCATGGCCTCCTTCTCCACCCGGCCGAGGTCGATCAGATCGTCCCCCTCCTCATCCTTCCCCTTCCCGGCCAGCTTGAGGAAAAGGCACTCCACCCTGGGTTCCGCCTCCGGGTCATGGGAAAAATAGGCTCTGGAATCCGGTGCCCCAAAACCCAGCCGGCTGTCCTCATCAAAATCCACGTTGCCCACCTCCGGCCTCATCAGGAAAGCGAAAAGGTCATTCACAAAACCGAGGATGCACTCGTGACTCCTGAAGTTCTCATTCAACGAGATCACCGTCCCGGGTCCCTTTGGCTTCTTCCATTGGTTCGCCGTGTCCTTGATGATGGCGTGATCGGCCCTTCGAAACCGGTAGATGCTTTGCTTGATGTCACCCACCAGGAAACGGTTTCCCTGGCTCCCTTCCTGGCTCAGGGCCCTGATGATGCGATCCTGGGCTGCATTGATATCCTGAAATTCATCAACGAAGACATGCTTGATCTGGGCACGCCAGGTTGCGGCGATATCGGAAGGCTGGCTGCGATCCACCAGCAGCAGCTCGAGGGTCAATTGTTCAAGGTCCGAGAAATCCAGGGCCGCCCTCTCAAATTTGGTTTCACGGAGTCTCCTCGAGAAACGTGCAACCATTTCCAGCAAGGTGGTCATGTAGGGCCGGACTCGATTCCAGTCCTCCAGCATCGCATCCGGTTTCCGGATCGATTCCAGAAAGGCTGCATCGGACGCCAGCTTCTTCAATGCCGTCCTGCCATCGCCCACCTTGCCGACCCATCCTTCATGCAGCAGGTCTTTGAGCGCGGCAATGGTGGCATCATCCAGTTCGTCAGTTCCCTCCAGATGGTCCAGAACGGCCTCCTTCATTTCGGCATTCACCACTTCCGGATCCACCAACACCACGGCTTCCGCCCACTCCAGCCTCCATGCCTCCAGCACCTCCCGCAGCCAGTGCTCCCAGACGGATGGTTCGGTCGCGGAATACATCTCGAGCTGAGTCGCAATCCATCCTTCAGGGTCAGGCAGGGACTGGGTGAATCGATGCAGATTGAGAATGAACTGCCGGATCGGAAGATCCCACCCGCGACCGTAGACCTCCATGAACGAAGCCACGGCAACGCTTTCAGGACTGGATCCCGAATAGACCTCTTCAAACATCCCGTCCAAAACCTCACCTGCAATCGCAGCCGAGTCGGCGTCATCAAGGATCTCAAACTGGGGATCCAGGCCAAGCTCATGAAAATGTTCCCTGATCAGCGAAAGACAGAAGCTGTGGAGGGTACCGATCTTGGCCAGGTCCAACAGCGCAAGCTGCTCCTCAAGACGACGCCTGTCGCCGGAGCGTGCAGCCTCTTCCTCCAGCGCCTCCCGGATGCGCGTCCTCATCTCCGTGGCAGCTGCCTCCGTGAAGGTCACCATCAGGATCTGGTCCGCATCCACGGGGTTGTCTCCGGTCATCAGACTCAGGCAGCGGTTCACGAGGGTCGAGGTCTTGCCCGAACCGGCACCCGCCATCACGAGGACATTTCCCTTGGCTCGAATGGCAGCCTCCTGGTTGGGTGTCCTCCGGCTCACTTGTCGCCCTCCTTCCTCGAATTTGGCTTCAGGATCCTATACGCCTGCACCCATGGGTTGAAACGACAGACACTCCTGTAGTCGCACTGGTCACAGGCGGTTTCCGAGGACCCCTTCCTGTAGGGTGCCACCTCAATCCGCCCTTGAAAGATCTCCTCGCCCATCTGACGCACCAGTGCCTCGGTCTGATCCAACACCTTCTGGAATGTCTCCGCTGGGACGGCTACGGAACCTCCCTTCCTCAGGTTTCCCTTGGGAGTCATGGTGAATCCAAACTGTCCGCTCGCCTGACCGGTGGAAAGGGCACCGCTGTCGAAGAGATCCAGGTGTTCGCTATCGAGACTCCCGTGATGTTGGTAGGCCTTCCTGAGGACCGAGTCGGGATCCGAAATGACCTCATCCCGCGAAGGAGCTGAACTGAAAGAGCCACGGAGGTTCAGGTAGAAGAAGCCGGACGGATGGATCCTGCGCCCAGGCATGAAACTGCCCAGCCGGTTCGCGTTGAGAAGGGCTTTCGCGTAGGCGGGCAGCTGGATCTGGATGCCATTGTCGAGAAGCTTGCGATCGATCCTTCTTTCGCTGCTCTTGTAATCCATGACACTGAAGAAGACGTCGCCTGACTGGGGATCCTCCCACGCATCGACACGATCGATGATTCCCCGGAAGACAATCCTCTGGCCACCTTCAAGCTCGATCGTCCATGCAGGCTCGGAAGGTCTGCCCAGGTCCTCCTCCTTCATTCCAAAGGGAAGCTCAACGGCCACTGGCTCCAGCTGGTAGGTGTTCAACCAGCCAAAGATGGTCCGGACGAACTGCCTCAGCTGTTGGACCATCTGCCCCGCCTCGAAACGATTCTTTGCCTCGTGTTCAAAGAGTCCGTCACGAAAGGTCCGCCGGAGTCCGGTCGTCACCTCATCCAGGATGGCAACCGCCTGATCCGGATCCACAGAAGACCATTTCAATCCTGATTCCCGGATCCTTTCATGAAGTAGCTGAAGTGCTTCGTGCTGGAAACTTCCCCTCTCCCGTGCATCGACCTCGAACTGTTTGCGTTCCTGGGCCTTGAGGCCCACACCCACAAAGAACTGGAAGGGACATTGGGCAAACTGCTCCAGGCGGCTGACGGATCCCTTGAGCTCATCTCCATACAAGGCCGTGGACCATTCGGTCGAGAGCCGGTCTTCCCTCATTCCCTCAATGACAGGCCGCAGATTCCGCTGGAGCGCATCCCATTCCGGGGGCATCTGCAATTCTAGATCGGGATCCGCATGCCAATGGCGGATCATGCGGGACCGGAGCTCGCACTCGGCTTCAGGTTGGGCATCCACATCCTCTTCAGAGAAATGACCAACGACCGAATCCGGAAACATCGATCGGACCCTTGCCACGAGACTGGAAGCCCGTGTCTCCTCTCCTCCGGCACCACGGTCCGACCAGCTCAGGATCAGCTTCTCCGAAGAACGTGTGAAGGCAATGTAGCCGTAGAACCTTTCCCTTCCGATCTGTGCCCGCCTGTCCGGCGCAAGGTGGATCCCCCCCTCGTCCAGACCCTTGCGATCGGCATCGGTCAGGAGGCTCGTGGAACCCGGAGGAGTCGGAAACTGCCCCTCGTTCAGACCCAGCACCATCACCAACTTGAGTCGGGGGCTCCGGGAACGATCGATGGCACCAATCATGACCTGGTCCAGCTTGGGAGGAACCACACCAACGGTCAGGTGATCCAATCCCGCATCCAGGACCTGAAGCCAGCTTCGCAGGTTCATCCGGCTGTCGCCGAGCGCGGTTTCCACATTGGCCAACCAACGATCCATTTCATTCCAGACCGTCTCATGGACGTGGTTGCCTTCCGATTCCACCGCCCAGTCCCTCAGTTGCTTTTCAATCTCAAGGGCATTCCACAGTCGCATCAACTCCTGACAGAGTTGTTTGCCATTGGGCTCGAAATCCAGGTCCCGCAAAGCCTCGAGGAAATGCAGAAAGGGTTGCACAATGCGCTCGCGCCCTGCGTTCCATCTCTGGTGACATCGCCGCCTTCCCTCTGGGGTCTTCTCGGATTCATCCAGAGACTCCAGCCAACGCTGCTTCTTCCAGCCATGTTCGAGCGCCTCGTTTTCAAGCTCATCAACATCGTCGAGAGAAACCCAGGCCAGTCCTGTCTTCAGGATGCTGAACCAGTCTTCATGCGGCCAATCAAAGGCCGCCAGACGAATGACGGAACGGGTCAGCTCGGTAAGCGGATGGTGGCTGATGGGCTCCCGTCGATCCATGAAGTAGGGAATGCGGTAGCTTTCAAAGACCCTTCGGAGTATCGCATGCCAGCCTTCCAAACTCCTGACAATCACGGCACATTCGCGATAACGGCCCTTGTTCCTGACGTGGCGCAGGATTTGTCGCGCGGCATGGACCGCCTCCGCCTCAGGCCGATTGCAGGCAACCATTTCAAGCTGGGCCGGCAGCAGGGGCTCGGGATTCATCCAGGTCGACGGTTTCTCCCAGTATTGTTCGAGGTGTTTAAGCTGGGGAGCATGATTGAAGCGGCCCAACTGGCGGTGGTTCTTCAGGTATTCACTCCGGGGAGCGATCCCACCATCCCTGAGCTTCATCTCCAGCCGACGATAGGATTGGGCGACGATGTTCCAGGAGGAATGCCACTTCAGCCCGCGCGGGTTCTTGTCGGCGAGACAGAAGGCCAGCGTCGATTGGCCGGCATGGGGAATCACCGAGACCAGGAAGTCCACCTCTGCCGTGGTCATCTCAGCAAACCCATCCAACCAAAGTCCACCGATCATCTCATGCGCTTTCTTCGAGGAGGCATGTCGGTGCGCCACGATGGCCTCAGTCGCATATTGAAGGATTTCCTCGGGGTCGATCAGACCATGCTTTCGTTTCCATTCCCGATAGCGCTTCAGGATGAGAGCCACATCACGGACCTTCTCCCTCAGGGATCTGAGGGCCAGGCGCTCGGTCGCATCTTCCAGATGATCGCTCCTGACCTTGTATTGGACCAGTTCCGCAAAGAGGTTTCCCAGCTCGCTGGCAAAGCCCTTGGAGCGACAACTGGACCGGAACACCTTCAGCTCCGTTTCCATCTCCATGATCATGGCCCTCAGAACCATCATCCTTCCCTGCGTGGTCAACGCCCTCGGGACTGCGGAACCCACCTGTTCAAGGACCCATTTTGCAAGGCGCTCGAAGGAAAGGATCTGAAGCCGCGTGAATCCCGACAGTGCTTCACCCGACAAGACCTGCCTTTCGATCTGAAAGGTCGCCTGTTTGGGTGCCACAAAGATGAGCGGCGGCCCCTCAGGAGACCGGATCAACTCCTTTTGCACCTCATTGACACAGGTCCATGTCTTGCCCGAACCGGCCGGACCAAGCAGGAATTTCGCAAGCACGATGATGGTTTAACGCATGGACCCGGAACCATCAACAAACCTTCGAATCCAAATCAATCGGAATAGATTGATTTCAGGGCTTCCACGATCCGGAAGTGTCCGAATTCAAAGCCTTCCTTCATCAGTCGTTGGGGAATGACGCGGGATGAAGCCAAAAGGGCAGCGTCCGCCATTTCACCAAAGACCAATCGCAAGAAGAAGGCGGGTACCGGGATGAAGGCAGGTCTGTGAAGCGCCTTGGAAAGAGCCTTCGTGAACTCCGAGTTGGTGCAGGGCTCAGGACTGGTGAGGTTGACCGCACCCGTGATCTCCGGCTTCGCAATCAAGAACAGGACTGCCTTCACCACATCCTCAAGGGCAATCCAACTCATCCATTGGGAACCGTCCCCGAGCGCTCCTCCCAGACCCAACTTGAAGGGTAACTCCATTTTTCCGAGGACCCCACCACCCCGCCCCAGAACGATGCCGAATCTCATGCAGGCTACCGGAACTCCCTCCAGTGCCATCGCCTCCGCCTCCCAGTCCGAAGCTAGCCCACCCAGGAATCCCTCCGCCACGGGCGCATCCTCAGCAACCGAAGAGCCATCAACCGGTTGATAGATCCCCACTGCGGAAGCGCTCAAGAAACGCCGTGGCAACCGGCCGCCCTTCTTCAGTTCCTCGACAAGGAGTCTGGTGCCGTTGATCCGGCTTTCCCTAAGCTTCCTTTTCCGTTCCCTTGTCCAGCGACCACCAGCGATGTTTTCACCCGCCAGATGGACCACCACATCCATTGGAATATCGGGAAGCAGGATCTCCCCCTTATCAACATCCCAATGATGTTCCCGCGCCGCCATCGGCCGTTTCCTGGAAAGGGTATGGATCTCCCATCCCTGACGAACAAACGCATTCGCCAGCGCACTTCCTATCAGACCTGAGGCTCCCGTGATCAAGACCTTCATGAACGAACCCTACATCCACCCCAAAGCATCCCAGGTCAAGGTACGAAAAAAGACCGTCCTGATCCCAGGACGGTCTCTGCGAATTGGATTGGGAAAACCCATCAATTGATGAAGGTCGTTTCATTGGTCTGCAGCAGCGCATGGGCATACTTGGACCAGGCATCCAAGGGAGCTCGAACCTTTGAACGGTTGCGATTGTTGCGTCCCTTATTGTTCTTTTGTTGGGCCTCTTCAACGGCGGCGACATCCAAGTCATCCTCCGTCTGGTTGAGGAAGCTCAGCCCGAGCTCGATGTCCTTCTCGTCAGGAAGACGTTGGAAGATGAGTTCGTAGAGAAGCTTGATACGGTCCTCCTCAGACTCGAGCGCCTTGAAGTCCTGTCTTTGCACCAGGTCACGGGCCAGCTCGACCACCAGGGGACTGTTCATCATGAACAACGCCTGCTGAGGCACGGTGGTCTCGTAACGCTTGCCCGTGGTCATGTCCGGATTGGCGAAATCGAAATGATTCAAAACCTCGGGAAGACGTCCACGATCAATCTTGGCGTAGACCGTCCTGCGGTGGGCATTTTCATCCTGAAGTTCAAATGACTTGCCACCGATCGACCGGTCGAGATCGCCACCAATCGCCAGGAGCGAATCACGAAGGGCCTCGAAGTCCAGGCGGCGGATGTTGGCACGCCACAGGAGGCGGTTGTCCGGATCGATCTGCGCGTAACGAGGATTGTTCGCACTGGTCTGCTGGTAGACGCTCGACATCACAACCCGGCGGATCGTCGATTTGACGGACCAGTTGTCCTCATACATGAAGGTGTGGGCCATCCAGTCCACAAGGTCAGGGTGACTTGGCAGGTCTGCCTGTGTTCCCAGGTCATCAGGAGTCGGGACAAAGCCTTCACCGAAGAGGTGATGCCAGATACGGTTCACCATGACCCGTGCGGTAAGTGGGTTGTCCTTCCGGGCAATTTCATTGGCCAGCTCCAGCCTGCCGCTTTCGGTCACGGTGAAGGGGCGCCGCTCACCCTTCTTGGCAACAACCTTCAAAAACTGGCGGGGAACCAATTCACCACGGCTGCGTGCCTCACCACGAATGAAGATGGGTGAATCCTCACCCTTGGCCTTGTCAACCATCACCATCGCACGGGCAGGAGCGCCTGGGTGGGATGCATCAAGCTGGGCCTGCCTGCCGCGAAGACTGGTCTCCTTGCCTTGCATGCGTCTTGGCAGGAAGCGCTCAACCCGGTCAAAGGGTGTCAGGTCCGCATCTCGGGAAGTATTGACCATGTAGGCAACGCCGCGAAGTGCCTCCATGTAATCATCACGAAGCCGGGTGGACTTGGGTCGAACCGTCTTCTCACGTTCCATCATGTCCTCGGCCTTCACGAAAAGGTCGGCATAGATCTTCGCAACCTGGGCCATGTTTCGGGGAACCCTCGACTTGAACTCGCGGGCCACGCGTGGATTCACACCGCGGTCAGTCACGATGTCCTGAGTCACTTCGAGTCCCTTACGTCCAAAGTTGTTCTTGGGCAGCTTGGCATACTCGTGCCAAGGCTTGAAGATGGTGTTCAGATGGTTACGGCGATTGCGGCTCGCATTGATGATCTGTCTCCACAAGCCCTGACCATATCGCTTGTCATCCCGATTGAGATCCTTGTCCTGATTCAGAAGATCATTCGCCATGTCCCGATCGTTTCCGGCAACTGCCAGGGCCATCAGGAAAGGCTCTGAATGTTTCCTCATCTTCGCCAACCAAGCGTTCACCTCTTCCTCATAAAACTGGTCCAGGGCTTCCTGGCGCTTGGCCTTCTCGGTGAGGTATTCCCGGTATTTGGGCGTATCCTTGGGTTGCTCGATCAGGGGAAGATCCTCCGGCTCTCGAGAGGAATTCAGGATGCCACGAAGCGAGTAGTAATCGGCCTGGGGAATCGGATCAAACTTGTGATCGTGACAACGGGCGCAGGAAACCGTCATGCCCTGGAAACCCTTGGTGATGGTGTCGATGCGATCGTTGATGATTTCCTCCCGCTGTCCATCAAAACGATTGCCCAAGGTGAGGAATCCGAGCGCCGCCAGGGAATCGGGATTCTTGTCCTTGCTGCGCTGGAAGATGTGGTCAGCGGCAATCTGTTCCATGACAAACTGGTTGTAGGGCTTGTCATTGTTGAAGGCATCGATGACGTAGTCTCTGTAGGTCCAGGCAAAGGGATAGAAGGGAACCTCGCGGCGGTTGGCATCACCCTTGGTTTCCGAGAAGCGCGCCACGTCGAGCCAGTGACGTCCCCAACGTTCACCGAAGTGCTTGGACTTCATGAGCCGATCCACGACCTTCGCGTAGGCGTCTGGCGAGTCATCATTGACAAAGGCATCCATTTCCTCGGGAGAGGGAGGCAGTCCGATCAGGTCGAAGGTCACCCGACGAAGCAGGGTCCTCTTGTCAGCCTTCTCACCGGGAACCATGCCCTTTTCCTCAAGGCGCTTGGCCACGAAGGCGTCGATCTCCGTCTGGACCCAATCCTGGTGCTCGACCGTCGGAACAGGCTTCTTCTCGACAGGCACGAACGACCAGTGACCCAGTGTGCCTTCATCGTAGGAGTAGGCTACGGTGGCAGCCCCTTCCGGGAAAGGCGCGCCCATGATCACCCATGCGGTCAGATCGCGGATCTCGGGATCCGAAAGCTTCTTCTTGGGCGGCATGACGAGATCCTCGTCGTGGTACTGGATGGCTTTGACCAGCAGGCTGTCCTGAGGTCGCCCGGGAACCACGGCGGG
>CAZKNW010000027.1:0-17253 GCA_964554035.1 uncultured Verrucomicrobiota bacterium | reverse complement strand
CCTGAGATCGTGGAGGGAATGGTCATGAAGGTCATGACCTCCTGCTCGCTGCGGCCTGCCAGCCGTGCCAGAAATCCGCCGATCGACTGGATGCCGTCCTGGGAGTTCCCCGCAAAACGCACCACGATGTCCGACACCGATCTGGGGGAGGTGGAAGGAGTTGAGTTTTCCTCTTCTGATGAGGAAACGGATGAATCGCTCATTCTAATACCCGAACTTGTTATTACTAATTCTGATCAAAAAAACGGTAAACGAGCTGTCGCCGCTTCCGACGTTGAGGTGGTCGCCGGAAAACATCACTCGTGCAAGCTCGTCAGACTACTACGGACCTTAACACTGTCAACGGAATTGAAATCATCCAAGATGCTTTTCTCTACAGCCATCACCGGGAGTGATCGTTTCCATTGAAACAAGTATTCAAATCAATAAGTCACCCTTATTGAACAAGGCCATTCCTTAAGACTCGAGAATGGTCGCGAGCTCTGGCTCGAAATGGATGATAGCCTCGACGGTGCCATTCCCCTCGTATTCATCCGATTGATACCCTTCCTGGGATTTGACCCGCTTCTTGACCGCTGGAATCGCATTGGCTGGGCACGCGATGTTCCCGGCATAGCGAAGATCAAGCATGGGAAGATCATTCCAGTGGTCCCCGGCGGCAAAGATCGCCCCGGCTGGAACACCCAGGGTTTTCGAAACCTCCTCAAGGGCACTTCCCTTGTTGTAGGACTTGCTGGCAAAGCGGGCGTAGACGTCATTCCTGACAAAGTCGAGGTCTCCGGCATCCGAACACATTTCCTCCACCTTGAGCTGGATCTCGTTCAGGGCCTCGTTGGAATCGGCAATGATCGACAAGGGGGACCAGTCATCACCGTACAAGGTGGCATCGAAATGGGTATCGATCCACTTCCTGATCTCGTGGAGGCGGTCCTTTTCCCTCTCCCACAAGGCGGCATGCTCCGCCTCACATCGATCGTTCCAAGGCTGGTGTGGCACGTATTCATGTCCCTCCCTTCGATAGATCTCCCTCTCCACCACGACCAGCCAGTCGGGGCGGATCTTCAGGTTGGAGCGGCCCAGGGATTCCATGAGGCTCGACATGTCACGGCCGGTATTGATCAGCCACCTCCCCCCCTGCTCCTGGTACTCCGAAATGATGCGCTCGAATGCATCCGGGATCGGAGGCATCGCAAACTCGGTGAAGATGGTTCCGTCGAAATCAGTACAGATGATGTCCATGAACGTCCGCCCATTCACCCCCACATGAACGATGAGGACAATTCAAATTGTCAAAATCCCCCGGCTTGGGACAGGCTCCCCTTCAGGAACCCATGAATTTTCTCAGGCTCATCGAACAAAAGCGTGATGGAGGCACCATGACGCCGGAACAAATTCATGAAGCCGTCAACGCCATCACCAGAGGGGCGGTCCCGGATTATCAGATCGCCGCATGGCTGATGGCCATCTTCTTCAAGGGACTCACACTGAAGGAGAAGGTTGAACTGACCCTCGCCATGCGCGACTCCGGCGAGAAGCTTCAGTTCGCGATGGACTCCTCCCGCCCCATTGTGGAAAGCACTCCACCGGAGGGATCGGCGACAAGGTGTCCCTGCCCCTTGCCCCTTTGCTGGCTGCTCTGGGTTTCCGGGTGCCCATGATCTCCGGACGCGGGCTCGGCATCACCGGGGGCACCCTCGACAAGCTGGAATCCATTCCGGGATTCAGCACCCAGCTGGACAGGGCCACCATGGAACAACAGGTGGAGTCCATCGGATGCGCCATGGGCGGACAGACCGGTTCGATGATCCCTGCCGACCGGATCCTCTACTCCCTCAGGGACGCGACGGCCACCGTGCCTTCCATCCCGCTGATCACGGCCTCCATACTTTCGAAGAAGCTCGCAGAGGATCTCGATGCACTCATCCTCGATGTGAAATACGGTAGTGCCGCCTTCATGACCACCCGGGACCAGGCCGAGGAACTGGCAGAGTCGCTGACCTCACTGGGCAACAAGTGCGGCGTCAACACACGCGCGATTCTCTCCGACATGAACACTCCTCTTGGACGGACCGCCGGAAACTGGTTGGAGGTCCGTGAATCCGTGGACTGCCTCAAGGGGAGTGGTCCGGATGACCTGAGGGATCTGGTTCTGGACTGCTCCGCCAACCTGCTTCAGCAGACCGAGGTTGAGGCCGGATACGAGAAGGCAAGGCAACGGGCCGCCGAAGCTTTGGATTCGGGCAGGGCCCTTGGGAAGTGGAATGAACTCCTCGAGACCCAGGGTGCCCGGATGGATGAATACGAGGCCCTGCTGGAAAAGGAATCCCTTACCGAACACGTTATCCCGGTGAAGGCGGACCGTTCCGGGACCGTCGCCCAATGCTGCGCCCTCCAGATTGGACTGATCGTGAGGGACCTCGGCGCAGGACGAAAGCGGAAGGAGGACCCCGTGGATCCCACCGTCGGGATCGAACTCGTCGCCAAGCCAGGCTGCGAGGTGAAGACGGGCGATCCCCTCGCTCTCATCCATTTTCGCCAGCCCGAAGACGCCCTGGTCGAATCCACCCTCAAGGCCTTCCAGATCCAGTAACACCGACTGATTCCCCATGCTCAAGACCGTATTTCAACCCGCACCCAAATCCTCGGACCGACTGCTCATCGCCCTCCACGGCCTGGGCGACTGCAAGGAAAGCTACCAGGACATCGTCACCGCCATGGGAATCGAGGACCTGAACTGCCTCGCGGTGGATGCGCCTGATGAATACTACGGAGGCTATTCGTGGTTCGACTACTATGGTGGTGATCCCATCCCCGGGATCATCCGAAGCCGGAAGCTGCTTGCCGAACTGCTGGACAGACAGCGCGAGGAAGGCTTCCCCACTGAAAGGACCTACCTGCTCGGATTTTCCCAAGGCTGCCTCATGACCATTGAGATGGGTGCGCGTTATCCTCATCTCTTTGCCGGGTTGATCGGAATCAGCGGCAAGGTGGCACAGCGTGATGTGCTGTTGAGCGAGCGCTCGGAGATCTGCAACCAGCAGCGATTCCTGATCACCCATGGCCACTTCGACCCGGTCATTCCCTTCGCGCCTGTGAAGGACGACATCCACTTCCTCAAGAACAATGGATTCAATATCACGTGGAAGGAATACCCCAAGGATCACACCATCTACGGCAGGGAGGAACTCGGGGATATCCGGGACTTCATCCAGTCAGGCCCTGCCCCCTCCGAATGAGCCATGGAGGCCCTGTTCCGCGAGATCCGCGCCTGTCGCCTCTGCGAGGACAAGCTGCCGCTCGGGCCGAGACCGGTGGTCAGGGGAAGCGAACAGTCCCGTATCCTCATCGTGGGCCAGGCACCGGGAAGACGCGTGCATGAAACAGGGATCCCATTCAATGATCCGTCCGGCGACCGCCTGAGGGATTGGTTGGGTGTGGATCGCGACACGTTCTACGACGAAAGCCTCTTCGCACTCATCCCCATGGGCTTCTGCTACCCAGGAACCGGGAAGTCCGGCGACCTTCCTCCCCTGCCCGAGTGCGCCCAGCAATGGAGGGACAAGATCATGACCCGCCTGACCCGGATTCAACTGACGATCATCCTGGGCCAGTATGCGATTGCCTGGCACCTGAAGGACAAGTCCGGGAAGACGCTGACGGAAACGGTGCGCAATTGGAAAGACGGATGGCCCGGTCTCGTTCCCATGCCCCATCCAAGCCCGCGCAACAATCTCTGGTTGAGGAGAAATCCCTGGTTTGAGGAGCAGGTGCTGACGCGGATCAAGAAAAGGGTGGGTGAAATACTGAAGTAGCCACCGGCGCTCTAAGCCTTCGCCGCTTCTTCACCGGATGCCTTTTCAGGACGTTTCATCCCCCGGAGCACCGCCCTGCCGAAGGCGGTCCGGGCATCGTCAAAGAAGGTGTAGAAGACCGGCACCACCAACAGCGTCAACAAGGTGGCCGTGGTCATTCCCCCGATCAGGGTCAGCCCGAAGCTCTTGTAGCTCATGCCGATCTCGGTCGGTTCGCTCACCGTCAGGGGCAGCATGCCTATGATCGTGGTGGTCGCGGTCATGACGATAGGACGGAAGCGACGATCCGCAGCCGTCAGAAGAGCCTTCCCCCTTTCCATGCCCTCGGTTCGCAGTCGATTCACGTAATCGATCAGGACAATCCCGTTGTTCACCACGACGCCGATGAGAAGGACGATTCCCACGATTCCCAGCATGTCGAGATCCTTGCCGGTGGCGTAGTGGATCCACGCCACGCCGATGCTCGCCAAGGGAATGGTCAGGATGACGGACAGCGGCAGGATGAAACTCTCGAAGAGAAAACCCATCAGGAGGTAGATCAGGACCACCGACATCGTGGCCGCAAACTGCATGCTGTCCAGGTCCTCGTTCCGGATGGGAGCCTGGAATTCACCGAACCGGACGCCCTCCGGCAACTCGATCAACTTCTGCAGCGCGACCAGATACTCGCGGGTCTCCTTCTCCTTGCCCTCCTCCAGCTCGAGGGTGATGGAACGTGTCACCCTCCGGTCCCTTCGGCTGATGCCGCGCGCGGAATTGAGCAACTTGACCTCGGTGAGGGCATCCACAGGCAGGAAGCTTCCGCTCTGGGTGGGAACCCAGAAATCCGAAAGGGCGGAAAGCGAGTCACGATCCTCCTCCTCAAAACGGATCCTCACGGGGATCTGCCTTCCATTTTCGCTGTAGCGCGGAAGCGTGCTGCCACGCAGTGCATAGCCCACCACACCTGCCAGCACCTGGGGATTCACCTCCGATGCCTGAACCCGCTCTCGATCCACCACCAGGGCGAGTTCATTCGGCGACTCATCCTCGCCCTTCCTCATACCAAGGACACCATCCACCGACAGGAGGATCGGCTCCAACTGTTCCGCCACCAGTTCCAAGATGTCCGGATCGTCACCTTGAAGCAGGACTGAGTGCGTGGCCTGCCCCGAGCGATCATTCCCCGCCTTGTTCTCATCCTTGTAGTAGAGCGTGACACCGGCCGTCTTGGGCAGGGCCTTGTAGAGCTTGGATCCTACTTCCTTGGCCGTGTAGGGCCTGTCCTTGGCCTCCTTGTTCATCCAACCCTCAATGCGTCCTCCATTCCGGCGGTTCATCACCATGAATCCCGACATCACATACTCGTTCGTATGCTGCATGAGAATCTGTTCCGCCTCCTCGAACCACTCCTTCGTGTCTTCAAACTCATACTCCTTGTCCATCTGGACACCGATGCTGAAGGTCAACTGATCCTCCTGCTGCGTCTCCGCCAGCTCGACCTCCTTCCATGCAATCTTGAAGGTCATGACAAAGACCAGAACCAGCACCGCAACCAGCTCAAGGCGTCGTTTCAGCGCGATCTCAAGGAGCACACTGTAGGCTCGTCGTAGATTCCCGAAGACCCACTCATACAAGGTGGCCGTCCATGCATGAATCCTGCGAACCACCCCCTTCTTTTCCACGCCTTCCTTCTCCAGCTTCTCAGGACTGGTCAGGTAGACACTCAGGGGAATGAACATCAGGGCCACGAAAAGGGAGGCCATCAGGGAGACACATATGGGAATGGACAGACGAAGCAGGAAGAACTTCCCCTCCCCCTCAACCAGGGAGGTGGGAAGGAAGACCGTAACGGTCGTCAACGTCGCAAGGGTGATGGCCAAGGCAATCTCGCTCGCGCCCCGGATGCTCGCTTCCCGGCGTCCCATGCCTTCCTGTTGGAAGCGAAGGATGTTCTCCGCCACCACGACCGAGTTATCGACCAGCAGGCCCACACAGATCACCAGTCCAAGGATGCTGAGGATGTTGAGTGTCTCTCCCATGAAATACATCACCACGAGGGCAATCAGAAGGCAGAGGGGAATCGAGAGGGCGATGATGATCGTCAGGCGGAACTGCCTCAGGAAGAGGTAGAGGATGATCGCGGCGAAGATCCCACCAATCTTGCCGTTGTCCATCAAACCGCCGAGGGACTCCTCAATGATTCTTCCCTGGTCGAAGAACGCATGCATCTCGAGCCCCGCCAACCGGGGATTGGAACGCAGGCCCTGCAGGGTCTCGGTGATCCGCTTCGAGACGGCCACCGTATTGGCGTCACCCTCCTTCAAGGCGATGAGGGCCAGCGCCGGTCTTCCATTGACCCTCACGGCAAATTCGTGGTCGGGAGGCCCATACTTCACCACCGCCACATCCTTCAACCTCAGCTTGGGCGTGATGCTTCGATTCTCCAGGGCCTCGACGGAATCATACTTCGCCAGCGACCTCAGGAGATATTTCTTGCCGGACTCACGGACCGTCCCCGAGGCCATGCTGAAATTGTCACCGGCGAGGTCCTGCGAAAGCTCGTAGATGTTCAGGCCATGGGCATCCGCCTTCTGCTTGTCCACCTCGATGATGATCTCGTTCTCACGCAGTCCGTTCGATTGAATCGAAGCGACTCCATCGATGCGCGACAGCGGCAGCAGCACTTCCTTGCGAATCAGGTCGTAGTAATCACCCAGGTTGGGATCGACCATGATGCCGATGGCCGTCAGCGGCACACCGGACAGATCCGGTTTGTTGATGAAGGTCCGCTCGACATCCTCCGGGAACTGAAGCTTCGCTCTCTCCACCCGGTCACGCACCTCACGATACGCCACATCCATGTCCGCACCCTGTTTGAACCTGAGATGGACGTTGCAGCTTCCCCGCCCACACCAGGTATTGATGCCATCGACTCCCCTTACCGTGCTCAGTTCCTCCTCCAAGGGAAGACCGATCTTCTCAAGCACCTCACGCGCAGGCGAATCCCTCCAGGGCACGTTGACGTTGATGACCGGGAAATCCATTCCCTTGGGAAAGGTCTCGAGCGGGATTCCCACACTGGCGATCCATCCCACCACCAGCATTCCAAGAAGGATCACAAACACTGTGACGCGCCGCTCCAGGGAGAAACGCGTCAGTGCTCCAGCCATCTTGCCGGCCGAATCGTGATCCATGACCAAATCCTGCCGCGATCCATGCGATTGTCCATGATTTACAAAACAAAAAGGCGGATGCCGTTGCCAGCATCCGCCTTTTCAGGATCTACACGATCCCTATTGAATCGGCAAAGCCTTGAGCTCCTCCTCCGTCCATGGAAGATCGCGGCCACGAACGCCTTCCAATGCCCGGGTCACATCCAAGGTCTCTATCCTGGATGCCGAGTTTCCCCAATCCTCATTGGTCCGGATGTAGTTGATAAGGAGTGCGATCTCCTCGTCACTCAAGTCGGCCACCTTTCCCATCGGAGGCATCGACAAACTCCATTCCTTTCCCAAAACCTCAATGGGGCCTTTCACACCATGATAGATGATCTTGGCCAACCGGTTGATCCCGACATCCACAACCCATTCGGAATTGGCAAGAGGCGGAGCAACACCTTCGATTCCGAAGCCATGGTCTTGATGACATGGACCACAGTAGACGCCGTAAAGTTGACTCCCACTGAGGGGAAGGATGCATCCTCCATGCCCTCCATGGTCCCTGACAAACTTTCTCAACTCCTTGGTCGTATAAGGTGCATAGGCGTCGCCACTCACACCGCCCGAACCGTATGCAAAGGAGAGAAGTGCCACAAAGACCAGAACGGAAAGGGAAACAGGAAACCAAACGGGCACTCCTTGAGTCCCCTCGCGGTTGCTTGTTTCTTCTTTGACGACCCTGTTCTTCACGACCTCTGGTTGAAACTCGTGTATCGATGCCCCCAAGTCAAACAAGGGAAAATGATACCTCGGATAAGCTGATTCGGACACCGGGTCTGGATACAAAAAAAGGCAGATGCCGTTGCCAGCATCCGCCTTTTCAAAAGCTATGTTTCAGGACTATTCCGTCGTTTCAGGCAGCGCCATCAACTCGCCGGAATTCCATCCCGTCGCGCGATCCTTGACGCCCTCGAGCGCCTTGGCCACCTGCTCAGGTGTCACCTTGGTAGCGGCATTGCCCCATTCCTCGTTGGTGCGCAGAAAACTGATCAGGTCCGCCATTTGGCTGTCTGACCATGCCATCTGCTTACCCATGGGAGGCATAACCAGGTTCCATTGTTGTCCCTTGACCTCGATGGGACCCTGAACACCGTGGTAGATGATTTTCGTCAGGCGATTGATGCCCTCACCTGTTACCCATTCAGAACCGGCCAAAGGAGGCGCTACGCCGGTGGCACCCAAGCCAGTCGCCTGGTGGCAGGCCTGACAGGCAGCCGTATAGAGGGCAGCTCCCCTCAAGGCAGCAGGGTCACCCGCAGGCGGATGAACCGCCTTCACAAACTTCTCCGAGAAATAGGGTTCGTAGACAACGGCGCTGGCTCCACCTCCCTTGCGGTCAAAGAGCATGACGCCAAGGAAAACGAGCACAAAGGTCAGGACAAAGATCCAGAAAGGAGTCCCGTGCGAACCGACCTTCGGCACTTCTGTTGAAATGTTGCTTTCGTCACTCATTACTTCTGAATGCTTGCAACCGCAGGCGCGGCATTGGTTTCACCTTCAGGCGCCTTCTTCTTCGGCTTGGGAGGCATGGGAGCCGAAGGAATGGTCTCAGTCTGTGCGAGACTGACGAGATAGGCGGCCAGTCTTTCCGCCTCGGCCTTGGCTACAATCACCTGTCCGTCACCCGGGCGGCTTCCTTCCGGAAGACGCGCCAGCTCTTCACTGGTGAAATCGAGAACAGTCCCTGCTCCGGCCTCGTCAGCAGCGACCTTCTCGAAAAGGAACGGATAATCCGGCATCTTGGAGCCTGGAACGAGAGCGGCAGGATAGTAAAGGTGCTTCAGGTGCCAGGACTCATCCGGCAGGCGAAGTCCAACGTTGGCAAGATCAGGACCCAGCCTCTGTGAACCAACAAACACCGGATAGTCATAAAGATAGTCCAGCGCCACGGAACGACGCACTCCCCATCCCCTTTCCAGATCCGCTCCTGTCGGGTGCATCACCTTGACGGCTTCAAAGTTCTCATCGCCACGCTTCAGCTGAAGCTCGATCAACTGTGCCTGCTCAAGATTGACGTTGACCGCAACCGTCGCAGGCAAATTCGCGAGCTTTGATTCGGCAGCCTTCTCCTCAATGCTCCGATCGATATACATCAGTGCCTGAACCATGGCCGGTGATGAAATTGCCTTGTTCAAAACCACATCAAACAGAACCCCTGACTGGTTGATCTGTTGGCTGTGGCAGGTGACGCATCCATTGGCACGGTAGACATCCGCACCCTGGGCCGCCATGCCAGGCCGTTTGCCGGGATAAATGAAGCCGGTCTTCGAGTCGGAATAAGGCTGCTGCACGCCAAGCTGCAGGTGCGGCAGGAACACGGAGAACCAGAAGGTCGCCGCCATGGCAGCGAAGATACCGACAAAGACGTAGGGAGCGCGTTTCATTACTTGGCCTCCTCTGCCTGGGGTTGCTTGAGAAGGTCCTTCATGCCGGGAACGCAGCAGGAGCCGCAGGTCTTCCAGAGCATGGAGACAATGTTGAGGAAAAGGAGCGAGGCAGAGCCAAGGAGAGCCAGTTCACCCAACGCCCGGGCGCGGGCAATGTTCGTGGCAAACGAGGTGATCTCCATGAAGGACACATCCGCATCGTGGAGTTTGAACCCCTGGACAAATCCACCAAAGATCATCGGGACGCAGAAGATCGCGACACCCGCAAGGCCCAGCATGAGGGTCAACTTGGCAACTCCAACCATGGGCCAGTCCTTACCGAAGACTTTCGGGAAGGCGTAGTGGATCACCGACATGATCGTCAGGGCGAAGAAGCCAAAGAGCAGGAGCATGTCGGCACCCGGATGGAACAGGCTCAGGCGTGTGGTGTCCGCAACCTCCATGAATGCGGAGGACGAGGTGAGGTCGCCAGGAATGAAGATCCGCATGAAGGAGAACACATTGTTGAAGGTCTCCAGGAGCGGACCAATCACGATGCAGGCAACCGAAAGAACAAAGAGGTGGGCACCCACATAGGAACCCGTGAGGATGGTGTCTCCCTTGAGTCGTCCCAGGGCACCTTCGCAGGTCTGGTGGAGGTTCATCACGATCAGCACCAGAGGTGCGATCAGGACCAAACTTGCGGCCGAACTCATGGCGGGCAACCAGGCAGGAACAGGCGCACCGGCAGGAATGCCGGTCAGGGGAGCCACGATCAGGAGCAGCCAGAAGGCGGTCTTGGCGTAGTTCCCACTGTAGAGGGGCTTTCCGACACGGAGAGGAATCAGGTAGAAAATGGCGCCGAGTCCGATCATGCCGAAGAAGACCAGGAACAGATTCGCTCCATACCACCATGCGATCACCGCCTGCATGACACCGTGAACGGGCGCGCAGTTCAGCAAGCTGACCGCAGCGGTGTAGATCCAGGGGAACCAAAAGAGCGCCGCCATGACGAAATACTGCGTGGGATACATCTCGGCATTGGCCCGGTTCTTAAGCGTGAACAACGCGGGAATGGCCATTGCGATGTAGGCGGCAAGGAGTCCGAGCGAAACCATGAAGGGCATCTCCAGCAGCTCGAATCCCGTGGACCAGCCTGCCAGGATGGCGATCACCCCGAAGGTGACACCGAGGTTCCAGAAAAGACTGCCTACCGTGGCAACCCCTGCTCCGACCAAGGTGGTCTGCCCTGTCCTGGCGAGCAACCAAAGGGCGGCACCGACCGCGGCCTGGATGCCAAAGCCGTAGATGAAGGCGCTCATGAAGGCGGGATAGAGGCGTCCATAGGTGAAGATCGGACAATGGCTCATGAAGCCACCTTCCGCATGAAGGTTGACACTGGCGAGCAGCGAAAGGACCAAGGCGAAAACCAACCACTTGGCGGCCGATCCCAACATGACCCAAACCGGCGTGCGGCAGGAGGCGTCAATTTCCTCCAAGGCAGGAATGCAGGTGCCTTCGGGCACCTCAGCGCCAACTGAAGCGCTTTTGTTTTCAGGTGAACTCATCAGTGAAACGTCGGCGAAAGACTATTCGAAAGAGACCGGGGCGCTCGCGGCCTTGAGACGGGAAACCATCTCAGCCTTTCCCTTGGCAGGATCCTGCCACTCCTGAATGGTGATCTCCATGGCCTTGTCGATGGGAAGGCGAACCAGACCCTTGTTCTGGTCAACCCATCCGTAGCTGTTCAATGCTTCCGCAGCGGCTTGTTCGGCCTCGGCAAGATTCTTCTTCCTCTCCTGCGCCCTTGGGGCACCGATCTCGTCGGGTCCGGCCACGGAAAGCATTCCATAGACCAGTCCGACCACGATCAGGAAGGTTCCGATGAAGGCGATGGAGTAGACTCCAAATCCAGACTTGTTGCAGTTCTCTTGACTCATTTGGCACCTCCGGCAGCGGGTTCAGCTCCTGCTTCGCTCTCAGGCTTCACATAAACCTCCATGGCCTCGGCGATACGTGGGTCACGGAGCGGATAGGCGGCATGGGCGAAGAATCGGCTCATGAACACCTTGTAAAGTATGCCTCCCATGAAGAGGAAGATGGCGATATCGAGGAAATGAACGCCTCCATTGGGGTGAAGGACCGGCATCACGTTGAAGCTCATGTCCGCCCAGTGGACGAACCAGGCCCAACCCGCCATCGGCAGCATGATGTTCAGGTTCTTCTTCGCATCAATTCGGAGCAGGGTCAGGAAGGGCAGGAAAAAGTGACCGAAGATGATCAACATGGAAACCCAATACCATCCGCCCCGGAGGCGCTCGATGTACCAGAAGGTTTCTTCAGGGATGTTGGCGTTCCAAATGATGAAGTATTGCGAGAAATGGATGTAGGAATAAAAGACCGTAAAGGCGAAGAAAAGACAGCCAACAAAGTAATACTGCCGTTCCTTGATGACGTCCTTCAAGGTTCCCTGACGATGCATCAAAGCCATGATCACCCAGACCGTGGCCAGGGTGACCCAGACACTGCCGGCAAAGTAATACACACCATACATGGTGGAGAACCAGAATGGCTCCAGCGACTTAACCCAGAGAATGGCACCCATGGTCAACGAGAAGGCAAAGAGGACGATTCCGAAGTAGGAGGTCTTCCTCATCTTGTGGGTGGGTTCGGCTCCGCCAACTTCATCCTGCTTCAGGGAGAGGGCGCGAAGCCTGTAGGAGACAAAGAACCATGCCGCGAGAACAAGCGCCGAACCAAGATACCAGCCCATCTGTGTGAGAAGCGGATACTTGGCAACAACTGGATGGCTGGAAGATCCATTCCACCAACTGTAAAGGTGTCCCGGAGCAACGACACACAGCACCACAAAAAAGCCAACCATCACCTGAAGCAGACTGCCAAGTGTTTCATTGATTCTTCGAATTGGAAGCGACCAGTTGGCATCGACGAGATGATGCACGAGCACGAGAAAGAGACCGCCCAATCCAAAGCTGGAGAAGAACATGAAGTTCATCAGCCAGGAAAAGGAGAACTGCTTCATCAAGGAATCGTTGAAGAATCCAACGATGAGGCTGATGACGGTGACCACACCGCCAAGCAACATGAGCATGTTGATCTTGCCCGGCCAGCCGGCGAGATTCACGGGTTTCAATTCTTCAGTCTGAGGTGAACTCATTTTGAGAGGCTTTATTTCAGGGCTGCACGTGCGGCCTCAGGAATCTCGGAATCCTTGGCCAGGCGACTGCGCTGGAGGGCACGCACGTAAGCGACCACGGCCCAGCGATCTTCGGGATCAATGTTGGAACCATAACCACCCATGAGGTTCTTTCCGTGGGTGATGGTGTTGAAAATCTCGCCGTCGGTCATCTCGATCAGGCGGGGATCATGGAAGTTGGCCATGCCGACCATGCCGTATTTCATGGTGACGCCCTTGCCGTCACCGGCCGCACCGTGACAGACCGCACAGTAGATGTCATAGCGCTGCTGGCCGCGGGCCATCAGGCCGTCGGTCAGCTTGACGGGAAGCACCGCAACAAAGTTGGTGGTTCCAGCAATGCGACCGGTGTTGAAGGCATTGGCCTCATAGGAACTGCCGCGCGACACGGTCCCTTCGGGCGTGGTGCGCGAACTGAGTCCGTCCGAGAAGAAGCCACTGTCGGTCTGTGGCCTCACCTTGGGCTGCCGGTCCATGTCCGGGAACAGCTCGATGGGCGTCCGGCGGGACGTATCTCCACGGAACCCGGCGATACTCACCGCCAGGATGCAGAGCAGAAAGAATCCTAGAACGAAATAACGCATCAGTCTTCAACCATTTCTATGCGCTGGCTGCCGGTCTTCTCGAGCAGGGCGCGGGTGTCTTTCTCGGAGAACTTCGGGTCAGCTGTTTCAATGACCACGAAGAATTTGTCGTGAGACGCCAACTTGAAGCGCTCATGTTTCAAAAGCGGATGATACCACTGGGGAAGCTTGTTCAGCAGCAGCATCCCGAAGAGGGAGCCGAAGGCGCCGAAAAGGATGGTCAGCTCATAGGAGGGAGGAAAGGCTCCCCAAGGACTGAACATCGGCTTGCCACCAATGATGATCTTGTAATCCACGGCGTTCAGGAACCAGATCATCAGCATGCCGGTCGTGTAACCGGTCACGCCACTGATGAAGGTGAACCAACCCACCTTGGAGTTCTTCAGGCCCATCGCGTCGTCCATGCCATGGACGGGGAACGGGGAATAGACGTCCCAGCTCGTGTAGCCACTTTCGCGGACTTCATCCGCGGCGGCCATGGCGTCGGCCGGGGTATCGTACTCAGCTAGAATACCGTATGTCGTTGCTTTGGACATGGGATGATCAGTGATGTTCTTTGGCTCCGCCAAGCGGGTGATGGGGATCAGCCTGCGGCGTGACACCCTTGACCTCCGTGATGGCGATCATGGGCAGGAAGCGCAGGAACAAAAGGAACAGGGTGAAAAACAGTCCGAACGTTCCGAGGTAGGTCGTGACGTCGGTGATGGTCGGGTTGAAGTAACCCCAGTTGGCAGGCATCATCTCGCGAGCCAGGGTGGTGATCACGATCTCGAATCGCTCGAACCACATACCCACGTTCACAAGGATGGACAGGAAGAAGACGATGAGCATGTTCTGCCTGATCTTCTTGAACCAGAAGAGCTGGGGCACGATCACGTTGCATCCGATCATCAACCAGTAACCCCACCAGTAGGGGCCAAAGGCACGATACCAGAAGGCGTCACGCTCGTAGGGGTTGCCACCATACCAGGCGATGAAGACCTCCATGAAGTAAGCGTAACCAACGATGGTGCCGGTGGTCAGCGTGACCTGACACATCAGCTCGACGTGGCGGACGGTAATGATCTTCTCCAGCTTCAGCAGCGAACGGAGCGGCACCAGGAGGGTGAGCACCATGCCGAATCCGGAGAACACGGCACCTGCTACGAAGTAAGGAGGGAAGATGGTGGTGTGCCAGCCAGGAAGCTGGGAGACCGCGAAGTCCAGGGACACGATCGAGTGAACGGACAACACCAGCGGGGTGGAGAGACCGGCGAGAAGGAGATAGGCCTTCTCATAGTTCCTCCACTGACGATTGCCGCCGCGCCATCCAAGGGCACCGAGGCCGTAAAAGAGTTTGGCGAGCTTGGTCTTCGCACGATCGCGCATCACGGCCATGTCCGGGATCAAACCCATCATCCAGAAAAGCAGGGAGACGGTGAAATACGTCGAGACCGCGAACACGTCCCACATCAGGGGTGAACGGAACTGCGGCCAGATGCCGTTGGAATTGGGAATCGGGAACAACCACCAGCCATACCAGATGCGTCCGATATGGATCAGGGGGAAGACACCGGCGCACATGACCGCAAAGATGGTCATGGCCTCGGAACCACGGTTGATCGACGTCCTCCACTTCTGCCGAAGCAGGAAGAGAATGGCCGAAATGAGGGTTCCTGCGTGGCCGATACCGATCCACCAGACGAAGTTGACGATGGCCCAACCCCACATGACCGGATGGTTCAGACCCCAGACACCGACACCGGTGCTCATGAGGTAAAGGATCGAACAGGGCAACAGAAGCAGAAGCGGCAGGGCGATCCCCATGCTGACCCACCACCACTTGGGCGTGGGCCCTTCGATGACAGATGCGATGCGATCGGAGATCCAGCCGATCGACTTGTTGTCGGTCACCAGCGGGACGCGCTCCAGTTCGGCCGGAGCTGGGGCAATCTTGACGGAGCTTGGTGCGGAGGCGTCAGACATTAGTGATGTTCTCCTTTCCCGGTTTCAGCATGGTGTGCGTCAGCTTCAGCATGGGCGTGATCGTCGTGATGGGCATCATGTCCGCCGGAATGACCGTGGTCACCGTGGCCATGATGCTGGTCCTTCTCCCATTCCCGGTAGGCTTCCGTCTTGTCGTAATAGTCGGGCATGGCCGGGTTGGGGTTGCGAAGGCGCGCAAGATAGGTAGTTCGAGGCCTCGTGTAGAGGTGCTCCATGATCACGTAGTCACGAAGCGACTGCTTGGCCTTGGAAACTTCGCTCTCAGGATCCTTGATGTTTCCGAAGATGATGGAACCGGAAGGACAGGCCTGCTGACAGGCCGTCTTGATGGTGCCATCGGGAACCTCGACATCGTCGGTTGCACGCGCCGCCACCTTCTGGGCGATCTTCGCCTGCTCGATGCGCTGAATGCAGTAGGTGCACTTCTCCATGACGCCACGCATGCGAACGGTGACATCCGGATTCTTCACCATCTTGAGGAGATCCCATTCCTCCTTGGACTTGCTGCCCTTGGAAGGATCCTTGAACCAGCGGGCCAGTTCCCACTCCCCTTCCGTCTGCTTGACGATCGGAGACTGGTAGAGCTCGTCCAGATTGCGGCGGTTGTAATCGAAGAAATTGAAACGACGTGCCTTGTAGGGGCAGTTGTTGGAGCAGTAGCGGGTCCCAACACAACGGTTGTAGACCATGAGGTTCAGACCCTCGTCATCATGAACGGTGGCATTGACCGGACAGACGTTTTCGCAAGGTGCAGCCTCACAGTGATGACAGGCAACCGGCTGGATGGCCACCTGAGGCTGGTTCAGGTCTCCCGTGTAGTAGCGATCCAGACGAATCCAGGACATTTCACGTCCACGGATGACCTGCTCCTTGCCGACGATCGGAATGTTGTTCTCGCTCTGGCACGCCAGGACACAGGTGTTGCAACCCGTGCAGGTGTTCAGGTCGATGACCATGCCCCACTGGTGGGTCGTGGTCTTCTTTTTCTCGTCCAGGGGATTCGGATAGAGCGAATCGAAAATCGGGGGATGCTCAAGACCAAGGCTGTTGGCGATCTTGGGATCCTTCTTGAACTGATCCAGCGTGAACTCGCGAACATGAGGACGTGCCGAACGGCCTTCCATCACTCCGTGTTCCTGGGTGGAGGCGAGCTGAAGCTTCCTTCCGGTGGAATCAATCGTCGCACCACCGGCGAATCCAGGTGTCGACGAAATCCGGGCCTTGTAGGCGTTGAATCCGGTGTTTTCTCCAACACGACCGGTCGCGGTGCGACCATATCCGAGGGGAAGACCGATGGTGTTGTCCGCCATCCCGGGAACGACCCAGACCGCACCTTCCACCGTCTTGCCATTGACCATGATCGTGACGATTTCCGGGTGAAACATGCCACGGATCGGATTGTTGTAGGATCCGTCCGTCTGCTTGTTCAGGTTGTCCAGCTCAAGGGCAGCCGCCGTGGACGGACTGACCAGAATGGCGTTGTCCCAAGCGAGCTTGGTGATGGGATCCGGGGTCTCCTGCAACCACCCGTTGTTGTTGAAACGACCGTCATCCGTGCTGTAGTCGCGGATGAAGACCACTTCATAGCCAGCAGCGGCCTTCTTGCCTGCCACCTTGGAAATCTCCTCGGAAACGGCAACCCAGTTGATCTTGGCATAGGCCGGCTTGGCAGCCGTGCCTGCAGCAAATCCGTCATGCAGGAATTTCTTCCATGCCTCGGAACCCTTGCCAGTCACCGCCTTGAAGGTCTCCTGCACCAGCTTGTGCGGGTTGACCTGTGCTTGGCCTGAAAGCCTTGCGATAAATTCGATTTCCGTCAGTCCACCGAAGAGCGGGCTGATCAGGGGCTGGACAGGAACGTAGGTTCCATCCGCCGTGCGGGCATCGCCCCAGGACTCCAGATAGTGGGCCTGTGGGAACTGCCAGCCGTCCGCGCCGGAAGGATTGGATTCGTCGTCAAAGTAGGAAAGACGAAGCACCTCATCCGCCTTGGCCACCGCACTGTTCCAGTCCAGATCCGCAGGAGCATCATAGGAAGGATTGCCTCCCAACATCACCAGCGTCTTGACCTTGTCGTGATTCAGGTCG
>CAZKNW010000026.1:0-17264 GCA_964554035.1 uncultured Verrucomicrobiota bacterium | reverse complement strand
GCCATCTCCGGCGACAGCCCTTCAAGCAGGCGGGCCACAACCGCTTGATCCTCGGGAGGGACGAATTCCCGGAAGGACCGCCCAACAAGCGTCTCCCGCTCTTCCTGAAAAAACCGGCAGTAGGCCCTATTGACGTAGGTCAGGCGTCCATCATGATCGAACCGACAGATCAGGTTTGGACTGTTTTCGACGATGGCCTCAAACAGCTCATGGTCATTTCCGTTCATCTCAAACTGTGGGGCTAGCCTGCGTCATTGGAGTCATCGAGTCCGCCTCCTTTTTGGAAGAAAGCCGGTACGTTGACAACCCATAACCTTGAGGAGACGACGTGAAAGAGTGACGTTGGAGATATGTTGTAGCCGATCTGTCCTTTCATTCGTCTAAGCGAATGATGATCAAGTTGATGCTTTCCACGTGTTTTCTATTTTATGTTGTTTCGGTTCAGGCAGCGGAGCCTCCGAGGCAATCCCTGAAAGCGGCAGAACGCTTTGTCAGGGACAATGACAAGGATGGGGATGGAAAGCTGACCAGGGATGAGTTTCCCCAGCGCGCCCGCGGCTTCTTTTCGCGGATCGATTCCAACAAGGATGGCAAGGTCAGCGTTGAGGAGGATGCGGCGTTCAGGGCGTCCCGTTCTGCTAAACCCATCACGAATCGCCCTTCGCCCTCCAAGGAGGGTGTGAAGGTCCTCAAGGATCTCGTCTACAGCCGTGTCGGGGAAAGGGAACTCCCATTGGATCTTTATCTTCCAGAAGAGGTGAAGGGGCCTCTGCCCGTTGTTGTCTGGATCCATGGTGGAGGCTGGCGGGGTGGCAGCAAGGGAAACGCCGGTCCGGCCCGACCACTTGTGGGCAGGGGCTATGCCGTCGTGGACGTTGAATATCGATTGAGTGGAGAGGCCAGATTTCCCGCGCAGGTGGAGGACTGCAAGGCCGCCATCCGTTGGATCAGGGCCAATGCGGACAAGTATGGTCTTGATCCGGGGAAGATCGCTGCCTGGGGAAGTTCCGCGGGAGGTCACCTGGTCGCCTTTCTCGGTACCAGTGCAGGAGTGAAGGAGTTTGAGACGGAAACCGATTAGGAATTCTCCAGCAGCGTTGACCTCGTGATCGATTGGTTTGGCCCCACCGATCTTCTCCAAATGAACAAGCAGGCCGTTGAGGGAGCCAGGATGGACCATGATGCCGCCAATTCCCCCGAATCCCTTTTGGTGGGTGGCCCCATCCAGGAGGAGCCCTACCGGAATGTCGCGGTGAAGGCCAATCCGATCACTTATGTGGATGGCAATGAACCTCCTTTCCTGCTCGTCCACGGTGACCGCGATCTCTCGGTTTCGCACCGCCAGAGCATCCTGCTTCACGAGGCACTGAAGGCTGTGGGTGTGGACTCCACCTTGCAGATCGTCAAGGGGGGATCGCATGGATTCCGGGAGGGAGAGAAGACTGCGGAAGAAGAGCGTGGCAAGGCCTTGGAACAGGAAGCCCTTGCCTTGAAGACCCTCGCGTCGTCGAGGATTGCATTGGCCGAGCGGGAACTCCTGGCAGGCAACGTCCGTGAGGCTGAGTTGCTCCTGCAGCAGGTTCCGGATTCGAGTCGTAATTCGAACTGGGAATTCATCGACAGGCATCTGTATCAGGAGGAAGAACGATATGACTCCTGGAGCTCTGAAATGGGCGGCTACATCGAAATGTCTTCCGATGGGAACCGGATCTTCTATGAACGCGGAGGAAACAGGGGATATGCCATGGCTGAACTGAAGGGCGCCATGAGCTGGAGGCCGATTACCAGGAATGAGAAGATCAAACCGGGAATTATGTCGCTGGGCAACAAGGACGAATGGCTTCTTTATGTCAGCCAATCGGATGAAATCGTCGTCGTTGATTGGGTCAGGAACAAGGAGCTTTTCAGGAGGAAGTATGAAGGACCCATTCTGACAAGGGTGGCCCTGAGCCCTTCCGGCTCCCAATACGTTCTTGCGAGCAATCAAGGTCAGAGGGTCGCCACGCATTCAACCGAGTCGGGAGAATTGCTTTGGGAGGCGAAAGGAAGGGAGCCAATTGCATTCAGCCCAGATGGTGAGCTCGTGGGGTTTCGGGAGGATGGAACCGGATTCGATATCAACGTGAGAATTCATGAGAGTGCTTCAGGCAAGAGAAGTTTCTCGATTGGGGCGCCCAACTTGGGCTCCTATGGCGGGCAAAAGAACAAGGCGATGAAGAACTGGCTCCTGATTGATAGGAAGGGAAGCCGTATCCAGTTGCTCAGTGAGAACTTCCTCTACAACTGGATTCCGTCGAACCGCCGCAATCTCCCTTTATCAAGGGGAAAGCCCAAGGCATTGAGTCCGGATGGAAGACTGCTTGTTTCGACGGAGGGAAACCGGGTCTACCTTCTCGACGCCCGGCGAAATGAACTCATTCGGGAATGGAGTGTCATGGAACTAGGGAATTGGGGGATTGGGAGAATTCGGTTTTCAAATGAAGGACAGAGGATCTTGTTTCTGAGTCCTGATCGGGGACTGGGTAGTTGGGATACTGGATGGCGGGTTCCCCTTTTTGATGGGCTAGGTTATGCGGGGCCGGATGGAGGGGGTGTTGATGGCACTCGGAAGATCAGCCTGAGTTTCAGCAATGACGGGCAGTATCTCCTCTATTCCGACCTTCTGAAGGTTCATAGATGGAATCTCTCGGATGGGCTTGTTTCTCAAATTTTTGAGGTTTCCAGGAAGGAAAAGGGTTATTCGAATTTGAACGGGTTGGTGCTTCTTCCCAGAACCGGACGAATCGCGTTAAGCATCAGGGGCAGGGAAGAGATGCAACTGGTCTCTGAAGATACCTTTGAAGTGGTTGAGGAGATCCGCGAGAAGTCGTTGGCGCCCCTCGCTTCACAGTTGAGCTTTAGTAAAAACGAGGATGTTTTTCTCGTTGTCCAGTATCGCTGGAATGACAAGGAACAGGTTGGAGGGCAGCCCTTGGTGAGTGTATACTCGACAGAGGGGGCATCCCTTCTTTTTGAAACCGCGTGGAAGAAGGGAGAGGCGAATTCGCTGGCTGCTTTTTGCCATGATGATCAGTGGATTGTAGCTGGAGGAGTGGTTGATGGGATGAAGAACATGGGACTGGAGTTTTGGGATTGGAGGAAGAATGAAAGGGTCAGGCAACTTTTTCCGGAACAAACAGGATCCATCGTGAGCATGCATGTGAGTGGGGACGGAAGCAGGATCGCCACAGGGACCCACAAGGGTTGGATTCGTATATGGGACGTAGAATCCGGGGCGATGGCTGTGGAATTCCGCGCCCATTGGAAGGCGGTCTCCAGCATCCTTTATTCACCTGATGTAAACGACGTCATCACGGGTGGCCACGATGGTTCAGTTAGGATTCATGATGCCGCCACTGGTGAGGAAAAGCGGGTCTTTTATGGGCATGCGGATCCTGTCAACAGCCTGGCCATCAGTCCGGATGGCCGATTGGTAGCCTCTTCCAGTTGGTTTGGAAATCGAGGAAGTATCAAGGTGTGGCGGATCACCGACGGCTATGTTCCGCGAAAGGGAGGACGCCCTGAGATCATTCGATTAACTCGCGAAGATATTGAGTAGCTTCGCTCATTGTTACCGCCTTTGCCAAAAGGTGATCCACAGATGGCGCGGATGACGCAGATGATTGGTGGGAGCCTACAGGAGCTCAATTCATCCTCTCTGACTTTTGCGAGGCCTATGGCGACCTGTTTACTTCCAGGTGATCACGCCCTTGTTGTTTTCGATGTCCAGCCAGGCGGACGCGTGTTCGAATTCGCGGGTGTAGATGTATCCGCGGTTCTTGGCCGGACCCTTGGGTGGGCCAAGCGGTTTCCGGTATTCCTTCAATTCACGCATCCATAGTTTGCTTTCACTATTGCCCTGTTTGTCTGGGTTCACGTCATACCCATCATGGATGTAGAGATAGCTGTATTCCTCTGCCATCACGAGAAAGAGGGCGATGCAGTAGTCGATCCTGTCCTGTCGGATCTCAGGACGCTTTGAGTTTCTTGCGCGCCTCTCGTCGACCTCATCGTCGATCTCACTTTCTCCAACGTTCAGCGTCAGTGCGATGATCTTGCCGTTCCGGGCGGCCTGTTGAACGGTAGCGATTCCCTTGGCTATGTAGTCGGCCTTGCTCATGCGGCCTGCTGGATGTTCGAATCCTTCAAGATAGGAACCGTCGAAATGGTGGATATGTTCGAGGCCACCTTCATCCAGACTGGCCCGGAGTAGATTGGCGATCATCAGCTTGTCCGGACCGAGGGCCCGACGCGTGGCCTTCATCATCTGGTGATACCTTTCGACCAATTTTTCCTTCTTTCCCTCAGGCAGAGCCCTCTCGAGATAGCCAGGCGTCAGCACCTTGACGTTGCCGTCGAGGAACAGGCCGTCGATGGAATCATCCGCGCAAACCGCTGCCGCAGTATCGGCCCACCACCTGCGGAGGCGGTTGTTGGTCAGGTCGTAGGCCTGGACACGTCCGCGCACCAGCTTGTCCTGCCCCTTCTTGTCGACCAGGTTCCAACCGCGGATGCCATCCAGTTCCTGGTCAAAGCTGTAGCCGGGATAATGAACGATCACGTTGCGGTAGAACAGGGTCCTGGTTGCCGGATTGATCTTCTTGACAGCTCTTGCAGCCTCCAGCGTTCCGGCATCCGTGGAGCCGAACGCCTTGATTCCCGTGGTCTTTTCGAAGGTGATCAGGGGAAAGGTCGCCAGGTATTCCAGCTCCTTTGGGGTAAAGGCGGAGACCTTCCGCAAATGCATGTAGCGGGGCAGTGTGGCCCAACTGAATGCGGGCATGCGACTGTCGTTGCCCATGCCCTTTCTTGATGGCGTGTTTTGCTGACCCAGGAAAGCTATCGTGCGGGCGACGATCTCATCCACTGAGGGCGTGATCGGAGTTTTGCCGTCGGCTTTGCGCCAGTTGTGTCCGGCGTTCTTTACGATCAAGGTCTCCACAGGTGCCCCGATCTCCCGTGCCTTCCGTTCCATGTAGTGGGCGTGATGAACCGGAATGGTGGTATCCCCGTCTCCCTGAATCATCAGAAGTGGAGGACTGTCCTTCCCAAGGTATTGGATGGGGCTCATCTCCCGGTAGAGGGCCAGCTTGTCTTTGGAGCTTCCATCTGGAGGCAGGATCCTTGGACCAAATCGATCACGGAAATCAGGGCGTCCGTCATGGTTGAAAAGGTCTGTGTTTTCGAAATCACACGGCCCATACCAGGAGACTCCTGCGATGGTCTTGTAGGTATAGGCTGCCAAATCCTTGTCGCCGGGGAGCGAATCTGGAGAAGACAGTAGGAGCATCTGTGCCATCTGTCCTCCCGCGGAATCCCCGAAAGTGAAGACACGGTCGGTGTTGACGTGTAGGATCCTGCGGTTCTTGGCCAGAAACCGGATGGCATCCTTGGCGTCGATCACGCAGTCCCGCATGGAGGTGGCACCCTCCTTCTTCCACAGACGATACTGGACGGCCACGACGCAGAAGCCCATGTCCGTGAGACCCTGTGTGACCTGACCCATTGAAGCTCTGGTGGCGCCCTTCTTGTCTCCAGAGGTCCAACCGCCGCCATGGGTGTAGATGACCACCGGATACTCACCCTCAAGTTTGCTTTCAGGATAATAGAGATCGATGTGAAGGTCCCCCTGGGAGGTTGTCTTGTAGCGCAGGTCCCGTCTCAGGTTTCCATGCGAATCGGAGGCTGCCAAGGCCAGCGAAGGCAGGCACCATAGGAAGGCCAGAAAGAGAAGGCATGGGTTCTTGTCGTTCATGGATTTCAGATCCGGGATAAGGAACCCGAGGGGGACGGGAAGTCAATCGTCAAACCGCCCGGGTGGATGCCTGAAATGAGAGGTGTCGGTGAATCGGGCTGAAAGGATGAAGATTCTTCCTGCCGATCGGTTGAACCCCGCTTGCGGCTGGTGGGCAAAAAGTGTAGCAATCCCCTTCGCGTTCGCGGTGAACGTCCAACCTGGAAACCGTCATGTCTGATCCGACCATCCTTTACACCAAGACCGATGAGGCTCCGGCCCTCGCCACCTATTCCTTTCTTCCCATCATCCAGGCCTTTGCCAAGCCGGCCGGGGTCAAGGTGGAGACACGCGACATCTCCCTGGCGGGACGCATTATTGCCAACTTCCCGGACTGCCTGAAGGACGAGCAGAAGATCGGCGACGCCCTCACGGAACTGGGCGAGCTGGCCAAGACTCCCGAGGCCAACATCATCAAGCTTCCCAACATCAGTGCCTCGATCCCCCAGATGAAGGCGGCGATCAAGGAGCTGCAGGCCAAGGGTTACGCTTTGCCGGACTACCCCGATGAACCGAAGACGGAGGAGGAAAAGGACTACAAGGCGCGTTACGACAAGATCAAGGGCAGTGCCGTCAACCCGGTGCTGCGCGAGGGTAACTCGGATCGCCGCGCACCCCAGGCAGTGAAGGCCTATGCCAAGGCACATCCACATTCGATGGGTGCTTGGTCAAAGGACTCGAAGTCCAACGTGGCCACGATGGGAAAGGATGATTTCAGGGCGAATGAAAAATCGGTCACGGTGGCCGAAGCGACCGATGTGAAGATCGAGTTTGTCGGTGCGGATGGCAGCACGACGGTCCTGAAGGATTCGACACCACTTCTGGCCGGCGAGGTCTTTGATGGAACCAAGCTGACCCGGAAGTCACTGGAGGCATTCCTCGCGGAACAGATCGAGGAGGCAAAGAAGCAGGGTGTTCTTTTCTCCCTCCACATGAAGGCCACCATGATGAAGGTAAGCGACCCGATCATCTTCGGCATCTGCGTCGAGGTCTTCTTCAAGGATCTGATCGCCAAGCACGCTGATACGCTCAAGGAGTTGGGTGTGAATTTCCGGAACGGCTTCGGAGACCTGGCCTCCCGTCTAGATCAGCTTCCTGCCGACAAGAAGGCGGAGATCGAGGCCGACATTGAAGCCGCCCTTGCCGCTGGTCCTGACCTCGCCATGGTGAATTCCGACAAGGGCATCACCAACCTTCATGTTCCCAGCGACGTGATCATCGATGCCTCCATGCCTGCCATGATCCGCACCTCGGGTCAGATGTGGAACAAGGAAGGCAAGCAGCAGGACACACTGGCTGTCATCCCTGACAGTTCCTACGCCGGGGTCTATCAGGCGACGATTGATTTCTGTCGTGAGAATGGTGCCTTCGATCCGACCACCATGGGCACGGTCCCCAATGTCGGTCTCATGGCGCAGAAGGCCGAGGAATATGGCTCACACGACAAGACCTTCGAGGCGCCTGGAGATGGGACCATCCGCGTTGTGGATGCCTCTGGAAATGTGCTGATTGAGCACTCCGTCGAAGCGGGCGACATCTGGCGTGCCTGCCAGACCAAGGATGCCCCGATCCGTGGCTGGGTGAAGCTGGCCGTGAATCGCGCCCGGGCCACGGGCTGGCCGGCAATCTTCTGGCTGGATGAAACCCGTGGCCATGACACCGAGATCATTACCAAGGTGAACGAGTATCTGAAGGACCATGATACCGATGGGCTGGACATCCGGATCCTTTCGCCCATTGAGGCGACCAAGGTCTCTTTGGAGCGCCTTGCGAAGGGAGAGAACACCATTTCCGTCACGGGTAATGTGCTGCGTGATTATTTGACGGATCTCTTCCCGATTCTCGAACTGGGTACCAGTGCCAAGATGCTTTCCATCGTTCCCTTGATGAAGGGTGGAGGACTCTTTGAGACAGGTGCTGGTGGATCGGCACCCAAGCATGTGCAGCAGTTCGAGGAGGAGAATTACCTGCGCTGGGATTCGCTGGGTGAGTTCCTCGCACTGGCAGTCTCGCTCGAGCACCTGGGTGACACCTATGACAATCCGAAGGCCAAGGTCATTGGAGCCGCCTTGGACAAGGCCACTGAGAAGTTCCTCAACGAGAACAAGTCGCCGACCCGTCGGCTGGGTGGCATCGACAACCGCGGCAGCCATTTCTACCTCGCCATGTATTGGGCGGAAGCCCTTGCGGCGCAGGATGAGGATGCGGATCTCAAGGCCCACTTCGGGCCGATGGCCGAGCAGCTCATCAGCAACGAGACCAAGATCGTCGAAGAGCTGAATGGTGTTCAGGGATCGGCGGTCGACACTGGAGGCTATTACCAGCCCGACGATGAAAAGGCCTCCGCCGCCATGCGCCCCAGCGCCACGCTGAACGGCATCATCGGATAGGGCTTTTCACCATGAAGAGCATGAAGGGCATGGAGTTTTAGAGAAGAAAACTTTTTAGGCCCTCCTTTAATCTGCGGACGTTGAAGTTGATTGGGAAACCCTGGCTGGTCTTGCCGAGTTTCATGTAGGTCAGTAGCTGGGCTTTGTGTATTTCGTGGAGTTCATCGACGGCCTTGAGCTCCAGAATGATTTCCCCTTCCACCACTAGATCCAGTCGATAGCCGCAGTCTATCTTCTCATTTTTATAGATCACAGGAAGGGCAACCTGACGTTCGTATGAGATTCCACTTAGGGAGAGCTCGTGAGCAAGGCACCCTTCGTAGGTTGATTCGAGGAGTCCGGGACCTAGAGCTCTGTGCACTTCAATTGCACCGCCAATGACCGATTTGGCGAGTTCGCTTGTCTTCATGATAAAACTTCCTTGGTTTCCTTCTTCGGTATCAGGTAGGGGTTCGAGTGACGAGCGCTTTGATTCGCCATGAAGAGCATGAAGGAAATGAATCTCTCAAGAGGAGTCCGCCCGATTCCCTGTCGTTGTTTCGCCAAAGGCGGAACGAGAAAAGGATTCCTTCATGTTCTTCATGCCCTTCATGGTGAGATCCTCTTCTGAGGTCTGACCGGATTCATTCAAGTTGTGGCGCTCGAAATAGGTCGCCAAGAACTGCAAGCCGTCTAGTGTCTTCTCACTCATGTGGGAAAGACTGATCCTCTGTGCTCTCTGCGTCCTCTGTGGTTGGAATGCCACAGCGGCAGGGAAGCCCATGGTTTGGATTTACACCGACATGAGCGACAAGACGCTCAAGGGCGACAATCACGCCGGAACCATCAATGATCCCGACGACATCTCCGCGATGGCCGGCTATCTCCTGATGGCCAATGAGTTTGATACGCGTGGAATTGTCGTGGCCAGCACCCATCGCAAGGAGCATGCGGAGACTCCCAACCAGGGCCGGTGGGCGCGACGCGTCTTTGGCCGGGCTTACTTGGAAGATCGCCCGGCATTGGAACAGGTCATCGGCGGCTATCCGGAATCCCTTCCGTTTCGCCAGTCGAGCATCAAGGACACCGGCGACATCTTTAATCCCACGAAAGGCTATCGATCCCTGAAACGGTTTCCCACGGTGTTCATGATTCGTGAGGAATTGAAGCAGACCGATGGCATCCTCCATGTGCTCTGTTGGGGTTCCCTGACTGAACCTGCCATCCTTGTCCAGCATCTCATGACCTTGGGACGGGAAGATCTCCTGACGAGACTGTGCTTCATAGCCCACTGGACGGATTCCTCCCTTCATCAGGGTAGTCCTGAGCACCCCGAGGATGTGGCAAACTGTCGCGAGGATGCCGCAGCCTGCGAATTCATGAAATGGATGGCAAAGCAGGGTCACATCCGTTTCTACGAATGCGGTGCCATTGGACAGCATGGCATCGTGGGTGGTGCCCCCAAGGGGAGTGAGTATTACGATCAGTTCAAGACCAGCCAGCTGGGTACGCTCTTTGCCGAGGGCAAGTTCACGCGCGGCAAGGTGGACCATTCCGACTCCGCCACCTACTGGGTGCTCCTTGGAAAATGGGGAGTGTCGCTGAAGGACCTGAAGCCTGACGGTAGCAATACAGCCAAGCGTGAGAAGCGGAACGAGGACAAGTTCAGGGAGGCTTCACAAAGGATCCATGATGAACTCCTGAGGCGCTCGAAGATCGCTGGAAAAGAGTCCCTTTGAACTTTTTGATTCGAGATTCAAATGGAGCGATATGGGCTTCATGATTTTCCTGTGCAGCGTATTCTGGATATCGACCTAGACTTCTTCCTCGACCGAATCTTCTACGGCCACGATGAGCCGCAGGGGCGCTTGAGTTCCAGGGACTACATCCCCGACACGAAAGAAACCATCTTGCGCTATCTCATCGAGCGGTGCGGGCTTCAGGAATCGGAGCCTCTTCCTGGGGCGCTCTGTGAGCATCATGTCGAGGTCTTCGATCATTGGGAGGCGATGCTTCAGGAAGGTGTCTTGTCGGCGCCCTTTGAAGTGGTTCATTTGGATGCCCATGCCGACATGGGGCTGGGGAACCTTTCATGCCTCTACATCGCCGAGGAAATGTTGGCCCAGCCCTTGGAGGAAAGGGAAGTGCCGGGAGGGAATGACCCATGGTCCCTGAACAACTGCAACTTCCTGATCTATGCCCTCGCACTCCGCTGGATCGGGAAGCTGACCTATGTCCATCACCCCGAGTGGAAGGACGACATACAGTGGATGCACATGAAGGACTTCTCGACGACATCAGGCATCATCCAGCTCAAGCAGTTTGAACCCGGCTTCACGGATGGCTTGGAGGATTTCATGAAGATCAAGGACCTACCTTTTCGGGCAGAGCCCGAGATTCCGATGGAGGTCGTGGAACGGAAGGATTATCGGGCGAATGCCAAGCCCGACTTCGTCTTCATTACCCAATCCCCGAACTACACGCCACCCACCATGGATCCGATCTTTGAGAAGATGGGATGCCTTATCGTGGATTGGTGAAGTTTGGAGTGCGGCAGCCCCCTGCCGCTTTTTCCCTGAAGCATCCTCCGCTTCTACAGAACGCCCGGCCGCCAAAGCTGAAGAGGGCTTCAGCACTCCACATGGGCCTATCTGCTCAGGAGCTTCTTCATGGCCTCCTTCAGGACTCCCTCCACTTCCGGGGCGACCTTGGAGGCGCGGGCACTGGCTTCATAGCCGCCTTCATCGTAGGCCTTGCTGGGGGCGATGTAGCCCATGGAGTAGTCCCCATAGGCGGCCATGGCGATGGACAGGTTTGGTTTCTGTTCCTTGGCCCAGAGCTGATACTCGACAAGCAGTTCTCCCGGCATGTGCAGGACCCGGTTGGATCCGATGTGGAGGCAGGTCAGGTTGACAGGTTCCTTGCGCTGGCAGCGAAGATACCAGTCCAGTTCCTTGGCGGCCGCATAGCGCACGGCGGGAGTCGCCTTGATGTTGGAGATGGTTTCCCGAAGGGCGGCTTCGTCAATGGCGGTCGATGGCGGCATGAGCACGGGTTCCACATGCCAATGCAGAAATCCTGAGTTGACTCCCTGCTTCTTCGTGTTGTTCAGCGATTCCTTCATGGCGGTGGCCAGCTTGTTGACGAGGACGGGACGGTTCTCCTTGGATCCGTCGTTCCATTTTCCTGCACCGATATTGCCGCCGGCGCCGTTGAAGTGGATGTGGGGAATGCCGCTTTCTTCTTCACGCTGATTGCGTGCGAGGCCAGGAAAATCAGGAGAGGGTGCCCCCGTCCTGTAGTAGCTTTGCGGATGGCAGGCATAGTAGCTAAGGACTGCCCGGCATTCATCCTCAAACCAGAAGCTCACCGTGCTGAGTTCAGGGTCGATGGTACCGACCGGCAACGCCCTCAGTTCGGGGCTTCGGCATGCGGTCCAGCGTGTGGCGCGAACCTTTCCATCAGGACCCATAATGCGACGGTTAGAAGCGATCTCCTTCACTTCGGCCGTGCCGTGCCCAACGTGGGTAATGGCCTCTTGGGGAGCTGCCTTGGCTGCTGCTGCTGCATCACGAATCACCTTCCTGGCATGGGCGACATTGAACGCCATACCGGTAAGTCCCTGTTCCTTCAGAAGATCGTCCGCGGCGAAGTTGCAGCGGGGCGCATCGTGCTGGTGAAGGGTGTGGACCGTGACTCTTTCCGGATCGGTCCCGACCGCTTCGGCAAAGGCTTCCTTGAAGGCGATCTGGCCGCTCGACCCGATGCCGATCCAATCCACCGCGCATAGGATCACCGGTTTCCGATCTCCGTAGATGACAATGCCCTTGCAGCTCAACGGGGTGCCCGTGGCGATCATGGGATCGTAGGCGAGGGGACTTCCAAGGGGTGGAGTCGCATCCACGGAGAACGTGGCGATGCGCATGGGCTGATTGGCCGCGAAGGAAAAGGTGGTCGACAGGAAAAGACAGGCCAGCAACAGGAACCGGGTGGGATTCATGACGGGGATTTAGCATGCCCTTTCTCCCTAGCACAGGGGAAACTTGGACCGGGCGAATCCCTATGGAGTGCGGCAGCCCTCTGCCGCTTTCTTTCTGATGCGCATCCGCCGCTTGTTCAGGACCCCCCGCTGCCAAAGCTGAATAGGGCTTCAGCACTCCATAGGCTTGGTTCAAGGATTCCGGCGACGGTCGCTGGGTACGGGAGGAAGGTAACTCGGTGGAAGAGGGAATGCAGCCAAGGCGGTGATCATGGGTTGGGAGAGCTGCTCCAGCCTTTGCGGTGATGGGGGAATGGTATCCCGTCCCAGAACCTCAACCGAAATCAGTCGAACGGTGGGTGCCCATTCGGCGACCAGCTTGGCCTCGCGTCGGGCGACGGCCTTCTCGGCCTGTGCATCCAGTTGGTGATGGATCCAGCCACAATAGCTGATGGCAGACACGGATAAGGCCAAGGTGATCCAGTTCAGAAGGTTGGATTTCATGCATCAAGATAGCAGAAGATCCAACGGTATGAAGTGGAACTGTAGTGGGGGACTTGGTAGCGGATCCCTATGGAGTGCGGCAGCCCTCTGCCGCTTTCTTTCTGATACGCATCCCCCACTTGTTCAGGACGCCCGGCTGCCAAAGCTGAAGAGGGCTTCAGCATTCCAAAGCCTACGCCATTGCCTTGGCGATGGCGTTGTACCAAAGGGCGTGTAGCTCGCTGACGGGCCAGCTGGTTTCGCTCTTGCTGGTCTTTAGCTTCAGGTCGTTGCCTCCGACGCGCCCGAGGGTGATGGCCGGGACACCGATGGCTTTGGCTCGGTCTTCCACCTTGGCGGCCTCCAGTTCGGGAACGGAAATCACAATACGTGACTGGGCCTCGCCGTAGAGCAGGGCATCCAGTCGGTCGCTGGAAATGTTGGAAAGATCAATATCCGCACCGATCAGGTGATGCTCGCCACGGGCGGTCTGACCCGAAATGCAGGATTCAGCGATGGCAACCAGCAGTCCGCCCTCGCTGCAATCATGGGCGCTCTTGACGTCGCCGAGGTCGATAAAGGACCGAAGCGTCGTGTGCAGGCGTTTCTCGACTTCAAAATCGACCGGTGAAGGCGAGCCATTCTTGGTCTTGTGTTCGACCTGGAGAAAGGCCGAGCCCCCCAGGCCACCAAGCTTGTCTGCTCCGACCGGCGCACCCAGCAGGATGATCACATCACCTTCATTCTTGAACCACTGCGTGGTGATGTGCTCGGGCTTCTCGATGATTCCCACCATGGCGATGGTTGGCGTCGGGTCGATGGCGCGGGTTGGATTCTGGTTGTAGAGGCTGACGTTGCCTCCGGTGACCGGCGCATCGAAGGCGGTGCAGCCCTCGGCCAGTCCACGGACGGCCTCCTTCAACTGCCAGAAGAGTTCCGGGTTGTGAGGATTGCCAAAGTTCAGGTTGTCCGTGGTACCGAGGGGAACACCACCGGAGCATGCGATGTTGCGTGCGGATTCCGCCACGGCGATCTTTCCACCCTCATAGGGATCGAGATAGCAGTAGACCCCGTTGCAGTCGACCGACATGGCGAGGTACTTCTCAACATCCTTCATCGGATCCTCCTCTGAGGAATCCCGGTTCTGGGGAAGGGAATCAGCCTTGATCCGGATGACCGCGGCATCGGATCCGGGGAAGACGCCGTGCCATTGCGCACCCTGTGGTCATACTGGCGGTAGACCCAGTTCTTGGAGGCGATGGTTGGCCAGGTGAGGAGCTTCTTCAGGGATTCGGTCGGATCGGAGAGATCCTCGACACCATCCAGATTGAAACTGCGGACGCCATCCAGGTAGGCGGGTTCCTTGGCTTCGCGGTGATAGATCGGGGCATCGTCGGCGAGCTTGGCGGCAGGCATGTCGGCGACGATGTTGCCATCATGCTTCACGATCATCCGTCCGTCGTCGGTGACGACTCCGACTTCCGCCCATGGGAGATCCCACTTGTCGAAGATCCGCTGGACCTCCTCCTCGTGTCCCTTGTTGACGATGATGAGCATGCGCTCCTGGGACTCACTCAGCATGAGTTCATAGGGCGTCATGTCCTTTGCACGCTGGGGGACCTTGTTCAGGTCGAGAATGATTCCGGTCCCACCGCGGGCCGCGGTTTCACAGGTAGAGCAGGTGAGGCCGGCAGCCCCCATGTCCTGGATGCCTGCCACAGCATCGGTGGCCAGCAGCTCGAGGCAGGCCTCCATGCATAGCTTCTCCATGAATGGATCACCCACCTGCACGGCGCCACGCTGTTGTTCTGCGGATTCCTCGGTAAGATCCTGTGAGGCGAAGGCGGCTCCGGCCAATCCATCACGTCCGGTGGCAGGGCCGACGTAGAAGACGGGGTTTCCTATTCCCTTGGCGGCGCCACGGGCAATCTGATCATGGCTCAATACACCGAGAGCGAATGCGTTGACCAGGGGGTTGCCCTCGTAGGACTCATCAAAATAGACCTCACCGGCGACGGTTGGAATGCCAAAGCAGTTTCCATAGTGGGCGATGCCGGAAACGACTCCTGAAAAGAGGCGCCTGACTTCGGGAGACTCCAGCCTGCCGAAACGAAGACTGTTCATGGCGGCAACGGGACGCGCACCCATGGTGAAAATGTCCCGGATGATACCTCCCACTCCGGTGGCGGCACCTTGGAAGGGTTCCACGGCGCTGGGATGATTGTGGGATTCGATCTTGAAGGCGATGGCGAGTCCGTCGCCGATATCGATGACACCGGCGTTCTCCTCACCCGCAGGAACCAGGATTTTGGGTGACTTGGTGGGGAATCCCTTCAGCAAGGGGCGGGTGTTCTTGTAGGAGCAGTGCTCACTCCACATGACGGAAAAGATGCCCAGTTCCGTGTAGTTAGGCTCGCGTCCGAGAATCTCCTTGATGTGTTCGTATTCCTCGGGAGTGAGGTTGTGTTCCTTGACCAACTCGGGAGTGATTGCGGGTTCGCTCATGCTTCTATGGAAATTCGCTGTGTGTTCAGGCCGCAGCCTTTTTCTGTTTTTCGAACCAGTTGATCATGCTCTCGAAGATCAGGCGTCCGTCCTCACTGTTCAGGACCCCTTCGCTGGCACGCTCTGGATGTGGCATCAGGCCCCCGACATTGCCTGCCTCGTTGCAGACGCCGGCGATGTTCTCCACGGAGCCATTGGGGTTGTCGGTCTCGCTGATCGATCCGTCACCGGCGGCATATTGCCAGAGGATCTGTCCCTTGGCCTTCATCGACGCAAGTGTTTCCGCGTCGGCGAAATAGCAGCCTTCGCCATGCGCGATGGGGATGCGGAGTGTCCTGGCTCCGGCAGATGCGGACGTGAAGGGAGAGTCCGTCCTTGCCACCTTGAGGTGGACGTGCTCGCAGAGGAACTTCAAGCCCTTGTTGCGGACGAGTGCTCCGGGGAGCAGGCCGCTTTCGCAAAGGATCTGGAAGCCATTGCAGATGCCCAAGACCAGCCCGCCCTTGTTCGCAAACTCCTTCACCGCCTGCATCACCGGGCTGAACTGGGCGATGGAGCCGGTGCGAAGGTAGTCGCCATAGCTGAAGCCACCGGGGACGATAATGGCATCGGCGTCGCCGACGGAGGTGTCCTTGTGCCAGAGATACCTCGTGGGCTGGCCGAGGACATTCTTCAGGACGTGGACACAATCCTGGTCGCAATTGGAACCGGGGAAGCGGATGACGGCGAAATTCATGGCTTGGCGCTCTATTCCTCGATCTCGAAGCGGTAGTCCTCGATGACGGGGTTGCTCAGGAACTTGTGACAGGCCTCATCCATCTGCCTTTCGACTGTTGCCCGGTCCCCCTCGATCTCGATCTCGAGGTATTTGCCGACATGGACATCGCCGACGCCCTGGTAACCCATGTGTTCCATGGCGCTTTGGACGGTCTTGCCCTGGGGATCGAGGACGGCCTTTTTAGGAGTGATGATGACTTTGACTTTCATGAGCGAAGGGTGGCTGGAAGGCCGAAAGGCGGCATGGTGAAAGAACCCCCCAAACCTGACCAGAAAGAAATGAGCTCAAGCCTCACACAAAGGCACCAAGGCCGGGAGTTTCTTCAATTCCCTCTTTTTTTGCCTTGGTGCCTTTGTGTGAAGGGCAGGGCGTTAAGGAAACGTAACTTGTTGGTTAACCGGGGGTAGTCTTCTTGACGGAGTGTTGACGATTGGGTTCCCTCGTTAACCCACGTACTTCCTCAAGTGGAGGGCCGTTTCATCTGATCTAAGGCTGGAGAATCCAGCCCCCGTTTTTTAAGAATCATGTATCCGCGACGACTGCCATTCGTGACGCTTGCCCTTGCCTTCCTGCCAATGCTGCCCATTTGGGTGGGATGTCATCCTCCAACCCGAGAACCTGTGGCCTCCGAACCGATATCGGTTGCCCCGGAGGCTCGATCGATGACGAAAGAGGTGGGATCCGAGCCCTCCATGCCGGATTTCTTCATTCTTCGAGTGGAAGAAGAGCGGAATGCCCAAGGGCAGGTGAAGGTCGTGGCCAAGGTGGACCCTGCGAGGGACTGTCAGGTCCAGCTAGAGATCCTCGCCCCTGCGAACCAGCGGTTTGAATCTGGTGGAAGAATGTTGCCGTTCAACCTCACCCGTGGTGGCGATGGTTTTCGCGAGGATTTGATGGTGGATGTGTCGGGCGGCCAACCGACGACCCTCAGGGTTGCCCTGCATCTGCTCGATTCGAATGGCAACAGGACGATGAGTCTTGAGCAGAGACTTGAGTTCAACCGGGCTTCATCCGAGGCAGGCCAGTCCAGGGTGCCGGTCGTTCAGACATTGCCCGATGGACGAAAGGTGGTTTCCTACATGACCCGACAACAGGCGGAAGACCGTGGTTTGGGTGAAGACGGTTTGCCTCTGCCTTCGAATCCACCGGTTCGTCCCGAGAGGCGGAAGGAGAATCCATGAAGCGGACGTTCCCATCTTGGTCCTCGTTTTTTCTTCTGATTCTGCTCCCCGTTGTGGGTAAGGCGGATTGGACGGCTTCCGGTCGTTTCAATTACACCGACAGGACATATGATCTCAGTGGCTTTACAGGGACGAT
>CAZKNW010000025.1:9454-17574 GCA_964554035.1 uncultured Verrucomicrobiota bacterium | reverse complement strand
GAATCCCTCCTCAAGCAGTTCTCCAAGGGCATGCAGCAGCGGCTGGGCATCGCGCAGGCCCTGATCTCGGAACCGGAACTTCTTGTCTTCGATGAATTGAACTCGGGGCTCGATCCGATCGGGCGTCACGATCTCCGGTCCGTCCTGCTTGAGCTCAAGGAGAAGGGCAGGACCATCTTCTTCAGCTCCCACGAGCTTTCGGAGGTGGAACAGGTCTGCGATCGCGTCATCATCCTCCACAAGGGACGCCTGATCCGCAACGTGACGGTTGAGGAACTGGTGCAGCCCCTGAACCGGTTTGAAATCCGCTTCCGCTCAGAAGGGGAACTGCCGTCCTCCGTCAGGGAGGCCTCACCGGTGGCGGAAGGGGACCACCAGAAGGTCACCCTGAATGATGTCGGAAGCTACTCGGCGGTCCTTAAAGGCCTGACGGATTCAGGCAGCGAGATCCTCGAGACGAAGACCCTGCAGTTTTCACTGGAGCAGTTCTTCATCCAGCTCGTGAACGAGGCCAACGGAAATCCCTCCTGATGAATCTCCACGCCGTCCAGCTGATCGCACGCACCGTCCTTCTCGAGGCTGTGAGGAGGAAGGAGGTCTACTCCGTGGTCCTCGGTTCACTGGTGCTGATCGGTGGCGTGATGACGATCGATTTCTTCGGTCTGGAGGGCATCTCCAAGTTCTACCGTGAGGCGGCCCTCAAGATCATGGGGATCGCCACGGCCTTGACGGTCATCTTCCTTGGCGCACGCCAGCTCCCCCGGGAGTTCGAGACACGCACCATCTATACCCTGCTGGCCAAGCCGGTGAGCCGGTTGGAATTCCTTTCGGGAAAGCTGCTGGGGGTCCTGTTCTCGGCCGCCTTCTGCTTCGGCCTGTTCATGCTGGCCTATCTCATCGGGGCCTTCTACATCGGGTCGGACATTCCATGGGGTCTCTTTGCCCAGTATGTCTACCTGCAGATGCTCCAGATGCTTATCCTAGCTTCACTGAGCTTCTGGCTCTCGATGATCCTGAACCTCGACGCGGCCGTCACCATCAGCATTCTCTTCTATCTGCTCGCCGCCACCCTCATGAGCATGGCGACCTACCTCTATTTCGTGGTGGATCCGGCAACCAGGATCCTCCTTTCCGCCATCATCTGGGTGATTCCCCAACTTTCGCTCTTCGACCTTTCCGAAAAGGCGGTCCACGCATCGGCATGGGGACCGCTCGGTCTCGGCACCATGGTCACCCTAACCCTCTATGGCCTTGTCCATGCCGGCCTCTACTTCGGGCTGGCCGTGAGATCCTTCAGGAGGAAACCGCTATGAATGAAGGCGTTCCTCCAGCCGACGTCATCCGGCTGCTCAGCCGGGGGGTTTTCCTCGAACTGGTCAGGAAGAAGGACCTCTACGTCGTCGGCCTGCTCATGGGACTCTTCCTCGTCGTGGCCTGGTCCGTCCAACTGGTGGGGATCGAGTCCGAGGCCAGCGCCACGTTCCTCCTCAATCTCGGACTCTCCCTGTCAGGTTACTGCGTCCACCTCTTGTCGCTTTTCCTGATGATCCGCCAGGTCCCTTCCGAGATCGAGAACCGCACGCTTTTCCCCCTGCTCGCCCGGCCCTTCGACCGCCAATGGTACCTGGTCGGCAAATGGCTGGCCTGCTCCGGGCCGATGGTCGGACTCCTGATGCTGCTTTTCATCCTCATCCTCGTCCTCGTCCCGGGTGGAGGGCGCTACGATGGACTGCTCATGGTCCAGATGCTGTGCGCACAATGCCTTTCGATCTGCATGCTCAACGCCCTCACGCTCCTTGCTTCCCTCTGCTGGCCCAGGAGCATCGGGATACTGGTGCTGGGGGCACTCTATTTCGTTTCAGACAAGTTGATCCGGGTGATCGGATCCGCCTTTTCGGAAGCGCCCTTGAACGGGATATCAACCTACCTTGCCAATCTGTTGCCGGATTTTTCGAAACTCAACCTCATCACCCGCTACACGGACGGCATTCCCGCACTCGGGATCGGCGAGTTCCTTGGGGTAGTCTTCTACGGACTCTTGTGGATCGCCGTGGCCCTCATTCCGGCAGGTCGGCTCTTCAGGAGGAGGAATCTCTGACCATGCCTGCTTCCAACCGACAGATGGCCGCCTGCTGCGCCTGCCTCCTCCTGATTCCTCTCCTGGGGATGAAGTTGCAGCCCAACGCCTATGAAGGCGGCAGAAGCAGGGATGTCGGGGAGAGGGCCAAGCGGAATGCCAGTGCCATTGCGGTCATGCTGGGGGAACTCAGGACCAGCATGAGCGACATCATGTTCATCAAGACAGAGCGCTACCTCGACAGCGGCGTGGCCTATGAGCCGCACATGTCGGAGGAACTGCTCTCAGTGTCGGGCGCCACCAAGGAATTCGAGCACATGGAGGCCGAGTCCAAGGGAGAAGGAGGCGAACACCATGACCATGCCTCCACGGAGACCATCATTCCGACCAAGGAACGGGACTTCAGGGGACTGATCGGAGCACTCCATCGGGAGGTCAAGCCATGGCGCCCCCCCACCGATCCCCACAACCACACGACCGGGCTCGAACTGATTCCCTGGTACAAGGTCATGACCATCACCGACCCCAACTACATCAACGGCTACACGCTGGGATCCTGGTGGCTCAAATCGGCCAATCCCGACGAGGGACTCAAGTTCATCCGGGAGGGGCTGGAGAAGAATCCCGATGCCTTCCAGATCCACTACATGCATGGACAACTCCTCTTCGCCAAGGCTAGGGAAATCATCGATGAACACCAGGGTGGAATTCCACCAACGGCGGCCAAGATGCTGGAGGAATCCTTTACCGCCTTCCAGAGGGCCGCCTCGCTTGCCCTTAACCAGCGTCCGGCGGAACCGGGCTCCGATGAAGCCTGGACCAGCTACATGGAGGCCGACGCCATTGCCTCGGCAAGGATGGCCGTCCTGATCCTGAGGGACTACGTGGACCTGGGCCAGGCTGCCGGACTGGCGCGCCATTACCTCGACACCTTCAAGGTGGATGACATCATTTTCTACCGGACCCTCGAAATGGCCGGTGAAAAGGGAGAGCAGTAGCCTTTCCAACCCCTCATTTTTGCAAGGTGGTAGATTGAATCCCCCGATTCCTACCCCCTATAGTCCTGATTTCAGAAGCATGAGTAATACTTCATCAGATTCTTGGTCCCTCGACGATGCAAGGGAGCTTTATGGCATCCACCAGTGGGGTCTCGGCTATTTTGACATCGATGACAACGGAAACGTGGTTGCCAGCCCGCAGATGGCGGAAGGGGCCTCGGTTGAGATCCGCGCGGTCATCGAGGAGGCTCGGTCCCGTGGGCTCACCCCTCCCCTCCTGATACGTTTCCAGGACATCCTTCGCCACCGCGTGGAGTCCATCAACGGTGCCTTCAGGAAGGCGATCGAGGAGCAGGGATACAGGAACACCTACCGGGGTGTCTTCCCGGTGAAGGTGAACCACCTGCGCGAGGTCGTGGAAGAGCTCAAGGCCGCAGGCCAGCGTTTCGACTTCGGTCTTGAGGTGGGCAGCAAGCCCGAGCTCTTTGCCGTGATGGCACTCCAGGACGAGCTGAACGACCTGATCATCTGCAACGGTTACAAGGACTCCAAGTTCATCCACATGGCCCTCATGGGGACCAAGCTCGGCAAGAAGGTCATCATCGTGGTCGAGAAGATTGAGGAACTCCATCAGGTCGTCGCCATTTCGCGGCAGGTGGGTGTGGATCCCTCCATCGGCATCCGCGTGCGCCTGCAGAGCAAGAGCCAGGGCATCTGGGCCGAGAGTGGAGGGGAGCACGCCAAGTTCGGCCTGAGCCTGAATGACCTCCTCGCCGCCACGGACTACCTCGAGAAGGAGGGACTGAAGCACTGCCTGAACCTGATTCACTTCCACATCGGTTCCCAGGTCCCCGACATCCAGGCGGTCAAGCGTGCCGTCCAGGAGGGAGCACGCTTCTTCGCCAAGATCAGCAAGATGGGATTCGGGCTCGAGATCGTGGATGTGGGGGGCGGACTGGGCATCGACTACGACGGATCACAGACCGCCTGTGAAAGCTCCACCAACTACACGCTGCAGGAATATGCCAACGATGTCGTCTACGCCATCATGAGCGTGTGCGATCAGGAGGAGGTCAAGCACCCGGTCATCGTGAGTGAGAGCGGAAGGGCCCTTGTCGCCCATCACAGCGTCCTCATCATCGAGGTCTTCGGCACCACCTCCAAGCTTGGCTACCACCCGGCGGTCGAGGCCGACAAGGACGACCATGAGTTTATCCGGGAGATGCTCCACATCCGGGAGAACATGGCCAGGTTGAACCTTTCGGAGGCCTACCATGACGCGGAGAAGTTCCGGGTGGATGCGCAGACGCTTTTCACCCTGGGCCACCTGTCGCTCAAGGACCGGGCCAAGATCGACCAGCTCTACTGGGAGATCTCCAGTGGGGTGGTCGAGCGGCTAGGCGATGAGGAGTTCATCCCTGAGGACCTGGCCGAACTGAAGGGAAACCTCGGGGACCAGTACCTGTGCAACTTCTCCGTCTTCCAGTCCCTCCTCGATCACTGGGCACTGGGACAGCTTTTTCCCGTCATGCCGATCACCCGGCACCTCGAAAAGCCCGAACGGGAGACCACCCTGGTGGACATCACCTGTGACTCGGACGGCCATATCGACAAATTTATCGACATACGGGACGTGAAGAACACCCTGCCCCTGCACAACCTTCGATCGAAGGAAGGCAAGAAGGACCGCTATCATCTGGGCTTCTTCCTGATGGGAGCCTACCAGGACATCATGGGGGACCTGCACAACCTCTTCGGCAAGGCCAATGAGGTCCACATCTTCCTCGATCCCGACGAACCTGCCGGATACTACATTGAGGAGATCATCGAAGGTTCCACCATCAGTGCCGTGCTGGACTCGGTCCAGTACGATGAAAAGGACCTGAGGCGTCAGATGAAGAAGCAGGTTGAGCGTGCCATCCGCGAGGATCGCCTGAAACCCTCTGAGGGCATGCGGCTGCTCCAGACCTTTGACACCGGCCTGAAAGAGTATACCTACCTGACGTTTTGAATGAGGTTCCCGTCCAGACGGTCTCCGGGACTGCCGGCCAAAAGGCGCAGGCAGGCAGGCGACATCTGCTCCGGGGACTTTCCACCCTGTTCTGGAGCCTGCCACTCTCGCTTCTGGTCAGCATCCAGACACTGGTCACAGACAATCTGCGCGGAATGGGCGTCGTGCCTCCCGTTCTCTGCACCGGTGCCCTTCTCTTCGGAACCCAGTGCCTCAACTACTTCAACCCTGAAGGGGAATTCTGGAGGCTGCGGGCCAACCAGCTTCGTCTGGTCGCGGTCATCCTCGTAGGGCTCTCACCCTTCGTCTATTTCTGGAACCGCTATCCAGGTGAGGACTACTTCCGCTCATCCATCTTCATGATCGGCCTTGCCGCATTCGCCTTCCTGCTCTTCCTGAACAGGCTCCTGAGGGAACTGGCGCCCATCATTCCCCGGCCCGAACTGAATGCTGAGACCCAGTTGTTCACGAACATCAACACCAACCTCATCTACTTCTCCATTGCCATCTCACTGGTCTTCGCCGTGCTGCCCTATCTCTCGTTCCTGCCCGGGATCTTTCTTGTCCGGATCGAGATGCTGGAGAGCATCAAGCGCACCCTGCTGTTGTTCCTCTTCCTCTTTCCCCTCTCACTCACCATGACCCTGCTCTGGAAATACAAGGAATGCGTCATGGAGGAAGCCTTCCGTGAAGAATGAAGATCGGCCTTCCAACCGAGATCAAGGAAGACGAATACCGCGTGGGCATGCTGCCTGCGACCATCTACCAACTGATCCGGCAGGGCCATGAGGTCTTTGTGGAAAAGGGAGCCGGGGCCGGAGCGGGCTATCTCGACGCGGACTACGAAAAGGCCGGCGCCACCCTGGTTGAAAGTCACGAAGAGGTCTTTGAGAAGGGGGACCTGATCGTCAAGGTCAAGGAACCGCAACCCGCAGAGTTCGATCTCTTCAAGCCCCGTCACACCCTGTTCACCTACCTGCATCTTGCAGCCGCTCCAGAGGTGACCGACGCCCTGCTCAAATCCGGCTGCACAGCCATCGCCTACGAGACCATCCGTGAGGGCAATCACCTGCCCCTGTTGGAACCCATGAGCGAAATCGCCGGCCGGATGTCCGTGCTGGTGGGCGGCTACTTTCTCAGCAAGCACAAGCAAGGAAGCAGCGTCCTGCTCAGTGGCGTTCCGGGTGTCCTGCCGGGCAAGGTCATGATCCTTGGCGGCGGTACGGCCGGGATCAACGCGGCACGCATCGCGACGGGCATGGGAGCCGATGTCACCATCCTCGAGGTGGATATGGAACGCATGCATTTCCTCGACATCTCCCTCCACGGGGCCCACACGCTCTATTCCAACGAGACCCACATCCTCGAACTCCTGCCGAGGATCGATCTTCTCATCGGCGCCGTCCTCCTGCCCGGAGCCAAGGCGCCCAAGCTGATCACCCGTGAGATGCTTCGCCAGATGCGGCCCGGGAGCGTCTTTGTGGACATCGCCATCGATCAGGGGGGCTGTGGAGAGACCTCACGTCCCACGACGCATCATGATCCGGTCTACGAGGAGGAGGAGGTCACCCACTACTGCGTGGCCAACATGCCGGGCGCCTACGCCCGCACCGCCACCCAGGCCCTTTCCAACGTCACCTCCAAATACGTGGACATCCTCGCCAACCGATCGCTCGAAGAAGCCATCCAGCTCCAGCCCTCCATCAGGGGCGGCATCAACGTGAAGGACGGAAAGGTCACCTGCAAGGCGGTGGCGGAGGCATTGGGAATGGACTTTGCGGATTTGGACTGAGCCTGAAGTGATCTTTCGGGATCGTTTCAATCCCGGTCTTTATTCCTCCTGGAAAAACAGCATCCACCATCTTGAACTGCGGAAGGATGTCCTTACACTCCCAGGTGGTTTCGAACTCTCACCCGTCATGACAAGGTTCAACGATATCGGACAATCTCTCTGGGCGAGCCAGGCCATGGGATTGCTGAAGGTCCGTGGAACCATCATCGAGGATGCAAACCCGACCATATTGGGATGGATGGAGGAGCAATTAGAGGAATTGGCAGGCAAAGATGTGTCCAAGCTTCCTCCCATCGGTTCACTGGAGGACGTCACACGCAGGTCTTCCCTTCCATGGCGAGTTGAGCTTCCAAGGAGTTCTGGCGGGAATAGGATCTTGTGCCTCCATTCCATAGCCCGCATGGATGACGACAGCGACCTCTGGAGCTTCTCCGACGTCTCTGGATCCCTCTCCTTCTTCGAGGACGAAAGCATGGAGAGGATCGCACTCGAGACAGCCGTCAGCGGCTATGATGTGGTTGATGAAACCGGCAACTTCATCTATGCCAATCGAGCCTATCTCAACATGTGGGGCTACTCGAATCTCGAGGAGATTCTTGGGACACCCGCGTCCGAGCATTGCGCCGATCCGGAAACTCCGAGGAAGATCATCGGGGAGGTTGAAGAGCATGGGGCGACTTCCCTCGAGTTCTTAGCAAAACGCCGGGATGGCAGCACCTTTGAAGTCTTGATGACGATCCAGAAGATCACGACTTCCCAGGGAAGAAAGGTCTATTTCGGAACCAGTACGGACATCGAGGAGATCAACAAGCTGCGATCAGAGGTCACCCATCTTGAAAGGGTAAAGGCGGTCGGTCGACTGGCAGCCAGTGTGGCCCACGACTTCAACAACATGCTGTCCCCAATCCTCGGCCATGCGGAATTGGTCCAATTGACGGAAGCCCTTTCACCGGACGGAGAAGAGTCGATCCACCAGATTATGGTGGCGGCCAAGCGTTCCCGGGAACTGGTTTCACAACTACTGTCCCTCGGCCGAAAGCAGATTTTCCAACCCAGACCGAATGACCTCTGTGAGATGGCAAGGGAGGCCGAAGGACTTCTTTCAAGGGTGTTGCGTGAAAACATCGAGTTTTCGATCCGGCTCATGGATTCACCCTGCTTCGTCAGGGTGGACCCCTCCCACATGCAGAACATCATCCTGAACCTTTCCACCAACGCCCAGGACGCCATGCCCAAAGGAGG
>CAZKNW010000025.1:0-9444 GCA_964554035.1 uncultured Verrucomicrobiota bacterium | reverse complement strand
AAGCTCGTCATTACCGTGGGAAAGAAGGAGCTTCCCGTTGATGAGGAAGCTTTCGACGGTGCTACCAGATGGTACGGCGAGATCTCCATTTCCGACAATGGCGAGGGCATCCCGCCAGAAATCAGGGAACAGATGTTCGAGCCCTTCTTTTCAACCAAAGGGGACCTTGGCACGGGCCTGGGGCTGGCAACCGTCCACTCGTCGGTCAAACAGCACGAAGGCGTGGTCAAGGTTTACAGCGAACCAGGAGTAGGAACGACAATACGAATCTTCCTTCCCTCTTCAGATCCACCTGATGCCCGGCAGAGGCAAGACGCCGATCACGGTGCGGAACTGCGGGATCTTTCCATCCTTGTTGCCGAAGACAACCCCTTGGTCAGGCATGTGGTCGAAACCATCTTGAAGAAACATCGTTGCCGGGTTGAAAGCTTCAGCTCCCCGAGCCAGGCCATTTCCTTCCTTGAAAACAACCCAAGGGATTACGATCTCCTGATCACGGATATGGTTCTGCCCGACTCCAACGGTCTCAGCTTTTCGGAACAGATGCAGACAAGGCAACCAGGCATCAAGACCCTATTGATGTCAGGTTATCCCCTGGATCTCATTTCGGAGAATGGGGAGATTCACACATCCCACCGTCTGATTCAGAAACCGTTTTCTTCAAGGGAACTCATCCATGCCATCTACGAGGTCATGGACAAATAGGTTCTTCTACTCGATTCCCTTATCAAATGCCTTCTCATGTTCTCATCCCGAGGAGTGTAGGATTCAACAAGCCATCAGACCTGACTGTTTCTTGAAATGAGGCGCTCACAGAGACGCCTCTACAATGGCGTTCCACTCTGTTTTCTCCGTTTCCTCCTGTCCAGAATCAGAGTCGGCGCCCGGACTCCCGTGCTACGCCGCGCCTTCCGCGGCTGTCACGCGGCTTGCCCTTCCTGCAAGGCCGGTCTCAAGCAGCATCAGAAGGATGGCACCCGCCACCGCCCAGCGCCATAGCTTCTGGCGGTTCTCCAGCTGCGCCTTGAGCAGCATGCGGGCGGTTTCCTCGTCCGGCTCCTCCGCCTTGGGTTCCTCGCCGACCGCATCGATCCGGATACCGTTCTTTTCCAGTTCATCCGTCTCCATTGGAGCCGTCCTGCTTTCGGAGACCGGCACATTGACCGCGAAGGTCCGCAATTCATTTCCCACGGCCACCGAGTAAAGCCCGGGAAGATCCGTTCCCCGGAACGCTTCACCCACCTTGTGCTGCACCGTGATGCCATCAGGAAGGGTTACGGACACCGAGGAAACGTCCTTCTCGATACCCAGGTCGACCTCATCTCCCACCTCGACGACACGATCCATGCGCCGAAGCGGATGACTCAGGTCCAGAAGCGTGTAAAGCATGGGGACGAATTTCGTGGAAAGGGCCAACTGACTGTCATCCGGATGCCACCCCGAAGCCAGGAGAAGCAGCCCGCCCTTCTCCTTCCTTACCTCAACGATCGAAGGGGACTCATCATCAAAGGCCGCAACCACCTTCATGTCCTCGCTGACTCCCTCCAGTCTACCCCGTTTCCAAAACTGGATGTTCGAAAAATTGCTGAACCGGGGATCGGCAAAGGGACTGAGAAGAGGGTGCTGAAAATCGAGTTTGCCCAACAACATCGAACGCTCCGTTTTCTCCTCGACGACCTTGAATCCGGCTTCACCCACCAGTCTGCTGATCCAGGCATTGTCTCCGGTCGGGTCGGCCACCACCAAGGCGCTCCTTCCCTTCGCAAGGTAACCCTCCACCGCCTTGGTCCCGAAAGGATTGAGAAGCTCTCCCGAAAGAATCACCAGCAGCGAGGCATCCTCCACCTCCTTGGACAGGTCTCCTGTGGTTTCGGTGAAGGAGGTGATCTTCACCGGCTCCAGCCCTTCTATGGAAAAGGCACGCTCCAGGTAAAAGACCTCCTCAAGATGCCTCTCCGCCTTGCCTGAGAGCACCACCACCCTTCGTTCCTTCACAGGCTGCGGCGCATGGAAGGCCTGATTGTCGAAAGTGATGTCATCCCCCAGAAGCATCAACTGCCCCCCGTCTCCAAAGTCACCCGCAGGAATCCTGGCAATCCGGTTCTGTCCCGGTGGAACGTAAGCCTCCACCGCGTCACCCACCGGGTTCCCATCGCGATCGGTCCACCTGACGACAAAGCGCTCCGTCCCATTGTCAGAAGAATTCACCAGGAGAAGCCTCACTTCGTTCTCCTCTCCCCGGTCCTGGCCGGAGGTAACATGAAGACCGGCATTCCCCTTGCCCCTTGCCTTGAGGGGAACCAGGGAAAGCCCCACCTCATCCGGCCATTCCATGGATCGGAGCCCGGCAATGGAACTTCCCTCCTGCAGGTCTGAGATCACGAAAAGCTGGCGTTCCCTCCTGAGGCTCCCCTCCTTGTCGCCGACGGCAGCCTCCTCGAAAAGCTCGAGGGCCCGGAACATCGCCCGATCCAGATGCGTCGCACCCCAACCGGGCTTGTGCTCCTTCAACCGGGCAAGGACCTGATCCGCACGCACCACGGGCTCCATGGAACGCCAGTCCTCAAAGGACACCAGCAGCTCCGAATTCCTTGAGAAAAGCAGAACGCCAGCCTCTTCCGTTGGTTCCACCCTCTTCAGGATCTTGTCCAACTCGCGCATCGCCTGATCCCAGAGGCCGGGACGCCGCATGCTGGCACTGGCATCCACGAGCACGACCACCCGGCGTCCGCCATCAGCCCCACTGTTCTCACCCGCGACCGGGGTCACCAGGAAGGGTCTGGCAAAGGCGAGTGCGAGCAGGAGAAGAACGAGGCAGCGCAAAAGGAGAAGCAGCCAGTTCTCGATGCGACTCCGCTTGGTCACCCTCGGTGGCGAAGGCTTGAGGAACATCAGAGAGCTGAAGCTGATCCGGTCCTTGGCGGTCCTTCGAATCAGATGAAAGAGTATGGGCCCAAGGATGGCGGCTCCTCCGACCAGAAACAGGGGTGCCAGGAAACTCATGATCGCGTCCTCCGGCTTCCGGCCCCACCGATCTTCTGTCCCCTCATCCTCGACTTGAGGAAATCAAAGAGCGCCATCTCAAAGGGTTGATCCGTCCTGATGGAGCGGAATCCGATGCCCAGCTTCTCACAAATCGCCTTCAGCCTCTCCTGGTGTTCACCAAAGTTCCGCTGGTATTCTCCACGGGCCGCCTGCGGGTCGAGGAACTTCTCCTCGCCCGTCTCGAGGTCCACATAGACGGCCGTCTCATCAAGATCGAAGGAGATCTCCGCCGGATCCAGGACCTGGACGACCTCCACCTCGTGGCGGAAGGCCTGCAGCATCCCCAACTGCTTCTCCAGTTCGTCCAGTGAGGTCAGGAAATCGGAAACGATGAGAACCATACCCCTCTTCCGGACAATCTGCATTGTCTTGTCGAGGGCCGAGCAGATATCCGATACACGGCCATCAGGCACCTTTTCCAGAGCGAGCATCAGACGCTTGAGGTGGCCGGGGCGATTCCTTGCGGGAAGGTAGTCCTCCAAACCATCGGCAAAGGAAAGCAGCCCCACCGCATCCCCCTGCTGGAAAAGAAACCACGCCAGCGTTGCACACAGAGTAGCTGCGTACTCGGCCTTGGTGTGCCCGATCGAACCATAGTTCATCGAGCTGCTTCCATCGTGGAGCAGGTGACACCGGAGGTTCGTCTCGTCCTCATACTTCCGGATGAAGTAACGGTCGCTGCGGGCGTAGAGGCGCCAGTCGACATGACGGATGTCGTCGCCAGGCGTGTATTGGCGGTATTCGGTGAACTCAACGGAGAAGCCGTGATAGGGGCTGCGATGAATACCATTCCAGAAACCCTCCACCACCACCTTGGCCCTGAGCTCAAGGTTCTTGATGAGCATGAGGCTGGCCGGGTCCATCAGGCCCTGCCCGGCGCCCTTGTCAGGGGCCGCCTGTTGGGTGGTTTCCGTGGAAGCCGCCATGAAAGACAGGGGGATCAGGCAGGATTGCTGACGTGGGCCACCAGGCGGTCGATCACATCATCGATGGAGGCACCCTCCGCCTCCGCCTTGTAGTTGAGAAGGACGCGGTGCCTGAGGACCGGCTTGGCCAGGGCGCGGATGTCGTCGTCGGTGACGTGGGTTCCGCCACGCAGCAAAGCCCTCGCCTTGCCGCCAAGGACGAGGTATTGCGCTGCACGCGTGCCGGCACCCCATTCCACCCACTGGGTGACGAAGTCAGGTACATCCGGCTGGCCCGGACGGGTCAGGGAGACCAGTTTCACCGCATTGCGGACGACCTGCTCGGACACGGGCATCTTTCTCACCAGTTCGTTGAACTGCAGCACGTCGACACCCTCGAACAAGGCCTCGATGGGCTCGGACTTCTTGGAAGTGGTGCGCTGGATCACCTCGACCTCGTCATCCTCGGGAAGGTAGTTGATGACCACGTTGAACATGAAGCGGTCGAGCTGGGCTTCCGGAAGCGGATAGGTACCCTCCATCTCGATGGGGTTCTGTGTGGCCAGCACGAAAAAGGGTTCCTCCAGCTTGTGGCGGATACCGACCGCGGTGACCTGGTGCTCCTGCATCGCCTCCAGCAGGGCGGCCTGGGTCTTGGGCGGGGTCCGGTTGATCTCGTCCGCGAGGATCATGTTGGCGAAGACCGGTCCCTTCACAAACTCCATCTTTCTCCCCTCGGACGTCTCACTGAGAATCTCCGTGCCAACAATGTCCGCCGGCATCAGGTCCGGAGTGAACTGGATGCGGTTGAATTTGAGGTGGAAGACCTGTGCGATGGATTTGACCAGGAGTGTCTTTGCAAGTCCAGGTGCGCCCGTGATCAGGCAATGTCCACCCGCGAAAAGGGAAAGGAGGATCTGCTCAACGACTTCCTTTTGTCCAACGATGACCTTGGAGAGTTCCCGTTCGATCCGGGTGCGACCTTCAAGGAGGCGCTCCACCGCATGTCGATCAGCTTCATCATCGTCCTCCTCCGGCTCCGCTTCAGGTTCCGCATCGGTCGAGGCGGTCTCGGTGTAGGAAAGACGCTGGTACTCCTCGAGCACGCCTGACTCGGTGGATTCCTCCGTTTCCTGATTCTCCAGTCCAGCTTCTTCTTCAGCTGGGATGGCCTCGTTCTCTTCCTTGTTGCGTTCCGCTTCAGACCCTTCAGACACGTCGGTTACCTTTCTCGTTGCGAGAGAACCCAGGGAGGTCGCCAAACGACCCAATCATCTCTCCGTCGCTCTTGTCGGAACGTTATCAGTCCCAACCTGAAAGACAAATGCTTATGATGCCCGGAAAGTTACACCTGCCCGACTGCAACGAAGGCTCAGTTTGTGCGATGCAGAAGGTATTCAGCCAATGCCTGCAGTGCCCGCGCCCGCCCGCGGAAGGGTTCGAGCGCATCGAAGGCCTTCTTCGTCAGGCGCCGTGCTTCACGTCTCGACTTCTCCAGTCCCATGACGGCGGGATAGGTCGTCTTGTCGGCATTGAGGTCCTTGCCGGCCGTCTTGCCCAGTTCCTCGGTGGACTGGGTGACATCCAGGATGTCATCGATCACCTGGAAGGCCAGCCCCACGTTGTAACCGAACTTCGTGAGCGCCTCCAGCTTGGCTGGCGTGCAGTTGGCACTCATGCCACCGAGCCGGACCGAACAACAAAGGAGGGCCGAGGTCTTGCGCTCATGGATGTACTTCAGGTCCTTGATCGTCACATCCTTCCTCGCTTCCCCCTCCAGGTCAGCCACCTGCCCGGCGATGAGCTGCAGCGAACCGGAAGCCCGGGCGATCTCCAGAACAATGTCCTGATGGGTGTAACGCGGCCACGCGTTGCACTTGGCGGCAATCTCGAAGGCTTGGGTCAAAAGGGCGTCTCCCGCAAGGATCGCGATCCCCTCACCATACACCTTGTGGTTGGTCGGGTTACCGCGGCGCAGGTCGTCATCGTCCATCGCCGGAAGATCATCATGGATGAGCGAATAGGTATGGATGCACTCCACGGCACAGGCGAGAGGCATGGCCTCGGATTCGGCTCCTCCGCAGGCCTCGGCCGCAGCCAGGGTGAGGAGGGGACGCATCCGCTTTCCTCCCGCAAAAAGGGAGTATCGCATGGACTCGTGGATCGTGCCCGGCTTGGTCTTGGCGGAAGGCAGGAAAAAATCCAAGGCCTCATTGACCCTCGTGATTCTCTCTCCCGACCAGCCCTTCAGGTCGAATGCCCCGGCCTGTCCCCTGTTTCCTGTCTTAAGTGGCATGGCCGGGATTTGTAGTGAATCGGGATTTCGGGTTCAAGATGCGATATTTTTGATTGAAACGCCCAAAGCATGACGTAACCTCCACTCCCTGCCTTTTCAGGCGGATTGATTGAACTGAAGATGAACACCGAACTTGTAGATCAAGCACTGGAGAAGGTCGGCAACCCGAACATTCTCGTCAACCTCGTCTCCCGCCGTGTCCGCCAACTCTCCCAGGGTGGCGCCGGCAACCGTCCCCTGATCGAGCGCGGCCCACGCATGGGCAACGCCGACATCGCGCTGACCGAAATCGTAGGTGGTCAGATGGATTACGAACTGGATGACGAGAACCCGCTCAAGGGTCAGGACTACTGATCCTACGCGACAAACCGCTTTATCAACAGCCAGGAGCGGACCCGCTTCTGGCTGTTTTTCTTTCATGGACTCCATCGTCAAGAACTCCAAGGCCCGAAGGGACTTCACCATCGAGGAAACCTTCGAGGCGGGGCTTGTCCTGACGGGTACGGAGGTCAAGTCCCTGCGGGCGGGACACGGGCAAATCTCGGAATCCTTCGCACGGGTCGAGAAGGATGAGGTCTGGCTCTACAACTCCTACATCGAGGAATATGAGCAGGGAAACCGGGAAAACCATGATCCCTCAGCCAAGCGGAAGCTTCTCCTGAACCGGAGCGAGATCCGGAAGATCGCCGTCCTGACCGAGACCAAGGGCTTCACACTCGTTCCCCTGAGCCTCTACTGGAAGAACGGCCGTGTGAAACTGTCGCTGGGGGTTGGCAAGGGCAAGGAAAAGGGCGACAAGCGCCAGGACGTGAAGAAGAGGGACGTGGACCGGGAAATGCGCCGCGCGACCATGCAGCGTTCCAAAGGGGCCTGAGACCTCGTGGGTACAAACGAAAAGGCCGCTTCCTAGGCGGAAGCGGCCCTTGTCGCGAAACTTGCTGATCAATCAGGCCGCGGCCTTCTTGTAGTTGCGCTTGGGGGCCTTGACGACCAGACCCTTCTTGATGGCCTTGGCGGTGACGCGGATGTATTTCACCTCGCCATCGATGACGGCCTTCACTCGCTGGAGGTTTGGTTGCCAGCGGCGCTTGGTGCGTTTTACAACGTGGGTACCGATACCACCCTGCTTTTTCGCCTTACCACTACGGGTGATACTGACACCCTTGATTGATCGTTTTCCGGTTAGTTGACAAATTCTGGCCATGTTCAAGCTCGGTTGAGTTCGAAAGGGCGAGGATTGTATGCAGATCGCCCCTTCCCACAAGGAACAAATTCAACAAATTTACTGGCCGCACCCCCCCGCCCTTTCCGGCCCCTTTACTGCCACTCCCCTCCTGAAACCGGTCCAAAGCCGAAAAAAGACTCCCATGATGCCCGTTTTGATTCCTTTTTGCGTGAATGTCGCAAGGTTAAATGATTTGAGCGACGTGAATTGAACGTGCTACCCTCTTTAGGCATCGAAGAAAGCGAAACCTGATCATTCAGAAACCATGAGACGTACGTTAATCCTCCTCTGCCTCCTCATCTCACTTCCCACGTTCGCCGTGGAGACCTCCCAGGAGGAAAGCCACTACAAGGTGGAGAGGAAGATCGGCCCCTACGACGCCGACATCACCAAGAACACCGCCCAGATCCTTCAACGATATCACTATTCCAGAAAACCGCTCGACGAGGAAACGGCCGCACTCTTCATGGAGAACTACCTGGAGGCCCTGGATCCCCAGAGATCCCTCTTTCTCGAGAGCGACATCAAGAAATTCGAATCCTTCAAAAAGCAACTGGGCTACCTCACCCTCCGCACCGGCAACGTCAATATTGCCCACCAGATCTTTGAGATCTACCTCACCCGCCTGAAAGAGCGCTTCGACTACGTCTCGGAAGCCCTCGAGGGAAAGGAGTTCAATTTCGATTCCGATGAGGAATACCTCATCAACCGCAAGGACGCACCCCGTCCCACCAACAAGGGCGAGGCACGTGGCATCTGGGAAAAGCGACTCAAGCACGAGTACCTCTCGGAGAAGCTCGCCAAGAAGGAGCACAAGGAGATCATCGACACCCTGCAGCGCCGCTACAAGCGCATCACGTCCTACTTCGACACCTTTGACGGCTACGATGTGCTGCAGCTCTGGCTGTCCTCCCTGGCGCGTGCCTACGACCCCCATACCGATTACATGGGCAAGCACGAGCTCGAGAACTTCGAGATTTCCATGAAGCTGTCCCTGTTCGGCATCGGGGCCCTGCTCCAGTCCGAGGACGGTTACTGTGAGATCGTCCGGGTCATGCCGGGCGGCCCTGCCTTCAAGAGCAAGAAGCTGAATGCCAAGGACAAGATCGTCGGCGTGGCCCAGGATGAAGGCGAGATGGTCGATGTCGTGGACATGCCCCTCCGCAAGGTGGTCGAGAAGATCCGCGGCCCGAAGGGCTCCAAGGTCCGCCTCGACGTGATCCCCTCCAACGCATCCGATTCCACCGACCGCAAGATCATCACCCTCATCCGTGACGAGATCCCCCTGGAGGAACAGGAGGCCAAGGCCGACCTGATCGAGACCACGGACAGCAACGGGAAGGTCCGCAAGCTCGGCATCATAGACCTTCCCTCCTTCTACGCCGATTTCAACCTCTCCAACGACAAGGAGAAGAAGGAGCTGAAAAGCACGACGCGGGACGTGGCCATCCTGTTGGAACGACTGAAGAAGGAAGGCATGAACGGCCTGATCCTGGATTTGCGGCGCAATGGCGGCGGTTCCCTGGAAGAGGCCATCAATCTGACCGGCCTCTTCATCAAGAAGGGCCCCGTGGTCGTGGTGAAGGACACCTTCGGCCGCCTGATGAATGACCAGGACGAGGATCCGTCAGTGACCTACGACGGTCCCATGATCGTTCTGACAAGTCGCCACAGCGCCTCCGCTTCGGAGATCCTTGCAGGTGCACTCCAGGATTATGGACGTGCCTTGATCGTCGGAGAGGAATCCACCCACGGAAAGGGAACCGTCCAGACCCTCTACGAGCTGGACCGCTTCTTCCAGCCCACCCGGAAGACCGAGGAGGAGTTTGCCCCCGGAGCCCTGAAGCTCACCATCCGCAAGTTCTACCGCCCCAGCGGCCACTCCACCCAGCGCAAGGGTATCGTGCCCGACATCATCTATCCCAGCGTCAACAACGTCCGGGACATCGGAGAGGCCGAACTCAAGAACCCAC
>CAZKNW010000024.1:0-17738 GCA_964554035.1 uncultured Verrucomicrobiota bacterium | reverse complement strand
ACCCCCGCGAAGGCTTCGGCGAAATCGACCTCCAGCTTCCAAAGGACGAGCAAACCGAACCAGCCAGCCAAGGCAACCCACAACTGGTTGAAGAGATAATGAAAGCCGAAGCTGTGGACGGTCGCGCTGTAGATCATCACCAGGCCAAGGCACGTCAGGCATAGGACGCTCAACAGAATGGCTGTGATGGCGATGCGTATCTGCATGCAATGCAGTTGCTTATGGAGCAGGAATCACAAGATCCTGGCCGATGTTGATCCTTGAGGAACGAAGGTTGTTGGCCTTCATGATGCGGTCAACCGTGGTTTTGTATCGAACCGCGAGAGACGAAAGATTGTCACCCGAACGCACCTTGTGGATACGACCAGCAGACGTCGTCGATCCCGGTGCAGAAACGCTGCCTGCGGTCCGGGAGGCCGGGGCTGTCGTACCTGAGACAATCGGAACACGGATGCTCTGGCCGATCTGCAAACGACGTGGATCGACATTGGGATTGGCACGTTCGATGTCCTTGAAGTTGACATTGAAGCGGCTGGCAATCTTGTAGAAGGAATCGCCGGAACGGATCTTGTATTCCTGGAAGCCCTCGCCTGATGAGGGGACCGTGGCGGGCGGATCGACAATCGCGACCGGAGCCGCCGCAACTTCAGGAACCGCCGGAGCGGGCGTCTCCGCGACTTCAGTCGTCGCGGGTGCAACCATGCCTCCACCCACCCTCGCTCGGGAGTCCTGACTGTTGAAACGGGGGCCGGAACCTCCGGGAGCAGGAGGCAGGACCTCCGTGGTGATGCCATCAGCGGTCACTGGGGCACTGTCGGAACCGAAGGGCGATCTTGCGGACCCGCCTTCCACCGGAGCAGGAGGAATGTCGTCCACCGTTTCACTCCACTCATTCTCGATGGGTGGCGGTCCTTCGTCTGTGGCGAGGTCCTCAAAGGCGACCTTTTCCTGGCGGCAACCACTTGTGAGGACGCCTGCGGCAATGATGAGATGAACGGCGGCCACAAAGACGAACGCGGCGATCAGGGGCTTCCGGTAGGACGCCTGCGGCTTCTCGATCATCCCTTGGGGCTTCAGTGGGCTTGGTGATGAGACTGGCATAAAAATGGGTTCCTCGTTCTGTTCAAGGCTGATCTTTCGAGACTATACAGGGACAAATTCGATTGCAGTGAAATTTTTATATATATTCGATTTTCTACGGTAGTTTCTCGACCAGCTGCCTGAACTGGTCTCCCCGGTCCTTATATCCGGTGAACATATCAAAGCTTGAGGACGCCGGTGACAGGAGCACGACATCCCCTTCCGTCGCGGAGAGATGCGAGCGTTCCACCGCCTCCTTGAGGGAATCCACCAGGTAGCACGAGGTGAAGAGACTCCAGGAACATTGCAGTTGTGCCCTGTTTTCACCCAACAGGAAGGCGCCCTTGACCCGCCTTGCAATCAAGGGCCCAAGATCATGATATTCGAGCCCCTTGTCGCACCCTCCGGCAATCAACCAGACATTGGGTTCGCCTGCCCGCTGGGAGGGCATCGATTCCAGTGCCTTGGCAAGGGAGTCCGCATTCGTGGACTTGGAGTCGTTGACGTAACGCACACCATTCTTCTCAAGGATCAGTTCACAACGATGGGGGGGGACCTTGAAACTCCGGATGGAATCCAGCATCTCTTCGAGGGGCACCCGCAGGATTCGACCAACGGCAATGGTGGCCATGAGGTTTTCCGCCTGATGAAGCCCGTGGAAACCCCATTCCTTGACGCCGAGGACCGGGCCGGACCAGTCCGGGATGCGGCTGATGATCATCCCCCTGTCAAGATACAGGTCCGCATTCCTGTTACGGGCGCTGAAGGTGATCAGCTTGGAGCGGATCTCGACCCCTTGGGTCATGAGGTAGGCCAAGGCCTCGCTTTGCACCACCGCCCAGTCAAAAACCTGCTGATTCTTGAACATTTTCGATTTCACGAGAGCGTAATCGAGACGGTTGCCATGGCGGTCCATGTGATCCGGACTGATGTTGGTCAGGACGGCCACGACGGGGCGGAAATATTGGATGGTCTCCAACTGGAAGGAACTCACCTCAAGAACCGTGAAATCGAGATCCCGCGTGCGCGGAATCACCTCGGAGTAGGGTCTGCCAATGTTCCCCGCGGCCTCAACCTTCCTGAGACTGCCCTGCAGGACGTGCGTGATCATCTCGGTGACCGTCGTCTTTCCGTTGGTCCCCGTGACAGCAAGGTTCAGACAGTGTGCCAGGCGGAACGCCAGCTCGAGTTCCCCAATGACGGGAACACCCTTGGGGATGGCGGATGCAAAGTCTCCACTGGGATCCACCCCTGGTGAGAGGACCACCAGGTCCCAGGCTTCATCCGGGTAGGTGGTGACATTCCTCCGGATTTCGACACCCAACTCCTTGAGCGCCTTGTCGAGTGCCGGATCAGACGCCTCTTTGGAGTCCACAGCGGTCACCACAGCCTTGTGCTCAACAAGCAGACGCGAGGCCGCCCGGCCACTGACTCCGAGGCCGACCACCAATACCTTTTTCTTGGACAACGGTTCCATTTGGTTCAGCGGATCTTGAGCGTGGCCAGGGAGACAATCGCCAGCAACACACCGATGATATATAATCTCGCAACAATCTTGGTTTCACTCATGCCCAGCTTTTCAAAATGATGATGCAGGGGAGCCATGCGAAAGATCCTCCTGCCCTCTCCATATACCCTCCGGGTATACTTGAAATATCCGGTCTGGATCATGACCGAAGCCGCCTCCGCAACAAAGACGCCTCCAGCAATGACGAGCACGAAGGGCTGCTGTATGAGCACGGCGACGACTCCAAGTGCTCCGCCCAGGGCAAGGGAACCGGTGTCGCCCATGAAGACCTCGGCGGGATGACAGTTGAACCACCAGAATCCCAGCCCCGCACCCAGCATGGAGCCGCAGAAGACGGTCAGTTCACCCGCTCCGGAAACGAACGGCACCTGCAGGTAACCGGCGATATTCGCATGCCCCGCCACATAGGTCAGTGCAAGGAAGACAACACAAACCAACAGGACGCAACCAATCGCGAGGCCATCCAGCCCATCAGTGATGTTGACCGCATTGGAACTGCCCACGATCGCAAAGACCGCCACAACGCTTCCGATGACGAAGGCATCCTCCAGCACTGGATACTTGTAAAAAGGCACCATGATGGTCCCGATCACCTGCTTCAACTCCGGCATGAAAAGGATCACGTAAAACGAGATGAATCCGGCCAGGAGAATCTGCACGATCAGCTTGGTCCTGGAGCTGATTCCTCCCCCCGTTTGCTGGGTGATCTTCACATAGTCATCATAGAAGCCGAGCGAAGCCATGATGATGACGGAGACCAGGACGAGAATGACCATCTCATTCCACTGAGCCCAGATCAAAGCGGAGAGATCCATGGAGAGCACGATCATGATCCCTCCCATGGTGGGTGTGCCGACCTTGTCGATTCTCGCGGAAAGACCACCCGCCTCCTCAGCCTTGTCCTTGTATTTCTGCTCCACCTTCAATGATTTGAGCCAATGGATGATGGAAGGACCAACCACCATGCAGATGACCAGTGAAGTCAATGCAGCTCCCGCCGTCCGCGTGGTGATGTAGCGGAACATGTTCAGGAAAGAGAAGGTGTCTCCATACTGAGATGCCAGGATCTGTTCGGAAAGGTAGTAGATCATGCGACTTCCCTTTCCCTTTCCGTTGCCCGCCCCGTCAGTAGACCACCATTGACGAGATCCCTGACCATGGACTCCAGCCTCGCTGAACGTGACGCCTTGAAAAGGACCACATCACCCGGGCTTACCAAATCCTTCAATTGTCTGACTGCTTCTTCAGACGACTCAAAGTGATAGACATTCCGCATGCCAGACTTGGAGCAGGCCGTTGCGGTCATGCGCCCCCCCTCTCCCAAAGTGATCACGGCATCCAGACCGAGCCCTGCGGCGCGGTTGCCCACTTCGAGGTGAGCCTCCTCGGTGTGCTCACCCAACTCTGCCATGTGACCGATCACCGCAATCCTTCGACCTTCACAGTTCATGCCCTTGAGGGTCTCGAGTGCCGCAAGAGTTGAGTCCGCATTGGCATTGTAGGCATCGTTGATGATCATCACACCATCAACCTCAACCACGTCCATCCTCATCGATGGCCCCTTGAAGGTCGAGAGAGCCTCCCTGATCCGCTCGGGAGAAACCCCGAGGGAACTCGCTACAGCGATGGCCAAAGCGGCATTGAAGGCATTGTGCTTCCCGGGAAGTGGAATGAAGTAGTCACCGGAACAGGCTGAGTGATCGGCCGCACTCAAGGAAAAGCGAACACCTCGGGAATCCATCTGGATCGAGGAAACCGCCCAGTCGGCATAGAGCCCACCGCCCACCTTGATCACCATTCCCGTGCAGCGCTCGGCAATCGAATCGGCGTAGGGCGTGTCGGAATTGATGAACAGGCTGCCATCATCTGGGAGACGGGCCCCAACGGTTCCCTCTTCCTCCGCTACCCCTGCCATGTCGCCAAAGAACTCCAGGTGTTCCCGGCCGATGGACGTCACCACGGCCAGGCTGGGCTGGGCGATCTCGACCAGTCGGCTGAGTTCCCCCGGGTGGTTGGTTCCCATTTCAAGGACCACAGCCTGGTGCGACTCCCTCAGGCCAAGGAGAGTGACGGGAAGACCGATGTCGTTGTTGAAACTGGCCTGGCTCCAAAGCGTCTCCATTTCCGAGGAAAGAAGGTGGGCCAGAATGTCCTTGGTTGTGGTCTTTCCGTTGGAACCCGCAATGGCCACCACGGGAATCGTGAGTCGGCTTCGCAGCGTTTTCGCAAGGTCGCCAAGAAAACGCCTGGGATCGGGGACACGGATCAATTGTGCATCCGATCCAGTTCCGGTGAAATCTTCCCGAACCACCGCGGCGGCGGCACCTCCCTCTAGGGCGGCGGTCACGAAGTCATGACCGTCAAAATTCTCTCCTGAAAGGGCAAAAAACAAACGCCCCTCCAAGGGGCGACGGGTATCCGTCTCGATGCCTGAAGGGATTTCGTCAGGGTACCAGGACAGCGGTCCGCCCAAGGCCTCCTCAACCAACTCTCTTGTCAGGAGATCGTCCATCATGTCCTCATTTTCAGGGCTTCAAGACTTTCGATGGCACATTCGCGATCATCAAAGGGGATCACGGTGTCTGAGAATTCCTGATAGGTCTCGTGTCCTTTTCCGGCTATGAGCACCACATCACCGCCTTCGGCCTGCGAGATTGCGGCATCGATGGCCCTTTCGCGTTCGAGCTCCACGAGGAATCCATCCGTTCGCACAGACTGGTAACCATCGACGATGGCAGCCGCGATGACGTTGGGGTTTTCACGCCTTGGGTTGTCGTTGGTTATGTAGGTGACATCCGCAAGCTGCGCAGCAAGCCCCCCCATGCGACCCCTCTTGCTTGCATCCCGATTTCCGCCGCATCCAAAGACAAGATGAATCCTTCCCTGGGTGATCTCCCTGACAGTCCTGAGCACATTGCCGAGGGCGTCATCGGTATGTGCGTAATCGACAAGAACCTGAAACGGAGCATCAGAAGCCACCGGCTCAAGTCGTCCTGGGACGGATGGAAGCGAAGGAAGGAATTCGAGGATCTGGGACCAACTGATTCCAAGGGTCAATGCCCCTCCAACAGCAGCGAGAACATTATAGATATTGTGGCGCCCAATCAGGGGAATGGTCACCTCAGCTTCCTTGCCTCCATGTTTCAGTACGAAGGAGGTCGAACGCGTGGATGCCACGATTTGACAGGCGGAAAGTTCGGCATCCCGATTCTCCAGTCCATAGGTGATCTTCCATTCGGAGAGCGCCATGGGAAGCAGCTTCTGCCCGTAGGGATCGTCGATGTTGATCACGGAAGCAGCGGGAATGGGTCCCTGGTATTCCCCGGTGAACAACCTCGCCTTACAGGCAAGATAGGAATCCATGTCCCCGTGGTAATCGAGATGGTCACCACTCAGGTTGGTGAAGATGGCGGTATCAAAGTCCACACAGGCCACGCGCTGCTGATCGATCGCATGTGAGCTGGTTTCCATGATACAGGCGGGGCATCCGGAACGGACCATCTGCGAGAGCAACTGCTGAACCTCCGCGGATTCAGGTGTGGTTCTCCATGCGGGAATCATCCGGTCCTTGATCTCATAGCGGATGGTTCCGATGAGCCCGGTGGAGATCGAGGCGCTTTCCATCAGGTGGCGAAGAATGAAGGTCACCGAGGTTTTGCCGTTGGTCCCCGTCACCCCGACCATCTTCATCTTGCTTGAGGGATGTCCGTAGAACTCCGCCGAAAGCCTGGCAAGGGCATGTCGCGTATCGACGACGCGGACCGTCGTGGCCTTGCCGGCCATGAATCCATTGCGGGCACTGACGATGGCCGCCGCCCCCCGGTCAAGGGCGGAAGGAATGAAATCATGCCCATCCGCGGTCAGACCGTTCAACGCAACAAAGACCATGCCGGGTGCAACACGTCGCGAGTCCGACGTGACGCCACAGATCACACGCTCCACCTCACCGGTCGTCTTCTCGACCTTCAGGTTCTTGAGGAGCTGTCTCAGACTGATCGACATGTTCGTTTAATGCTTGGCCAGGTCCCCGCTCTTCTCAGGGGTATTCTGGATGTTGTAGTAACTCGCCATCTTCTGGGCGACTTCCCGGAAGACCGGTCCTGCCATCCCCCCTCCGGAAGGGGCTCCGACGCGAGGCCTGTAGATCATCACTGTAATGCTATATTGAGGATCTTCAGCCGGAAAAAAGCCGGAAAAGGTCAGATTGTGTCCAATCACCGCATTGCGGTAGATGATCCGCGCCGTTCCTGTCTTTCCTGCCGAGGTCACGTTCTCGGGTGCCGCGGTCTTTCCGGTGCCGGACATTACCGAGATCAACCCTTCGTGGAGCGATTCAATGGCTTTGGTGGACGCCACGCGATTCACCGGTTCCGGATAGTAGCGCCTGATGACACGACCATCGTGATCCTCCAACCGGTCAACCAGGATGGGCTCCATCAGCACCCCGTCGTTGGCCACGGCAGCCATGGCCATGGCCATCTGAAGTGGCGTGACGGCAATGGCATAGCCGATGTGCAGCCGTGAAAAATCGGTGGGATACCAACGGCTCGGAGGCGATAGGTAACCCTGGTCCTCGGCATCCAGCAGAATGCCCGACTGCCGTGCGAAGCCGAACTTCAACACGTAGTCGTAGAAGGTGTCCTTGGACATCCTCATGCCGATCTTCGAACAGGCAATGTTTGAAGATTGAGCGATGGCTTCCCGAACCGTCAGGGTGGAGAAGCTTTTCCAGTCGGACAGGGCCTTGGCATTGGGAATGCGCCAGAGGCCGTTCTCGCAGAAGATCTGCTCGTCAAGATAGGTGAGCTCCTGGTCGAAGGCCGCGGAATAGGTCACAATCTTGAAGGCCGATCCGGGCGGCACCCGGGCGGCAATCACGTTGTTCTTCGCATAGTCCTGAATCCCCACCCTCGACTCCGGATCGTAGGAAGGAAGCGAGGCCATCCCCATGATGCGACCGGTCTTGACCTCGACCACCACGCCCACTCCAAAGTCAGGCTTGTGCTTCTCACAGGCCTTCATCAACTCGGTCTCAAGGTGATACTGAACCGTGCGATCAATGGTGAGATAGACATGCCCTCCATGAGTGGGTTCCTCGAAGGTTTCCCACGCCGTGACAATCTCCTCCCCACCCCGGCGGCGTTGGGAGATCCTCCAGCCGATCTTGCCGGAAAGATGTTGGTCGAAGACCTCCTCGACTCCATCGGCACCGCGGTCTTCCTTGACCACGCTTCCATCCGCATGGGTGATCTCCTTGCCGATGACGTATCCCAGGGTGTGGGCCGCGAGCTTGCCTCCCGGATAGATCCGGATGACCCGGTCCCTCCCATAGGAAAAGATCCCCTCGTTCCGGATACGCCGGATCTCCTTCTTCCTGCTGGTGGAAAGCACGGAGAAGTCCTCGTCTTCCGGGTAGTCCCGCAAGGCGACCTTGAGGCGTTCCCAGTCATTGACGGGAAGTTTGTCCATCAACTTGTATTCCTGGACGGGGCGGCCCGAGGCGTTGGTCCTCGGCTTCAGTTTCTCCTGCAGGTCCTCCACCTCCATGTTTAGGAAAGGGGCGATGAAACGGGCCAACCTGGTATAGTCCTCCCCGATCAGGTAGGGATTGGCATAGACAGGTTTCGCCACCACCGTATGGGCCAGGGTCTTTCCATTGACATCGCGTATTTCTCCGCGCTGGGGATAAATGATGACCTCCTCGGTGGTGTTGAGTTCAGCCCGCCGGATCAACCTTTCGTTGGCCTTGCCCTGCAGCATCACAAGCTTGAACCCCAAACTGCAAAACCCCGCCAGGGCGGCGAGGAGCGAGAAGAGGATCCGGGTCTTGTAGATGGAGTATGGCATGGCAGGTTTTCCCAGTGGTTACTCCCGTTGTCGGCCTTTCATGACCAGCCTCTTGTCAGCAGCGAGGGGTTCGGGCAGGGGCGGCTCGGAAATCTCCACCACCTGCTCACGCTCGGTGAAATCCATCTCGATGTTGAAGACCGCCAGCTTCTTGAGGACCTCCTCATCCGAACTCAACTGGTCATACTGGGCACGGTAAAGATTGTATTGGTGCTCCAGCCTTGAGAGTTGCTGGCGCATGCGGATCAACTCGGTCTTGCGCTTGTTCTGCTCGCTCTTCCAGTAGAGGTGAAGGATGCCCAGGACACAGGCGACGATCACAAAGAGGACAAGCCACGCGACACTGCCCCGTGAACGGTAGATCTGATTCTGTTGTGATGTCGTCTTCATGCCATCTTTCGGAAAACCCTGAGCTTGGCGCTCCGGGCCCTCGGGTTGTTGCGAACCTCTTCGTTGGTCGGTTCCACCGGTTTCCGCGTCACGATCTCCCGTCGCGGATGCTTCGGAATCCTCAGCTCGGGCCGGTCCTCATCCATTCCCTCGGGGAGATCGTAGTCCCTTGCCTCACGGCGACCGAACTGCTTCACCAGCCGGTCTTCCGTCGAATGGAAGGTGATCACGGCTAGGCGCCCACCCACAGTCAAAAGCTCCAGCATGGTCTCCAGCCCGCGGGCCACCGATGCCAACTCGTCGTTCACCGCGATCCTGAGTGCCTGAAAGGTCCTGGTTGCAGGATGCTGCTTTCCCCGCCGGGGCATCAGCTTCTCGACAAAGGAGGCCAGTTGCCCGGTCGTGGTGAAGGGATGCTTCACACGGTGCCTCTGGATCGCCGCCGCAATCCTCCGGGAGGCTCGTTCATCCCCGAAACGCCACAGGATGTCCGCCAGCTCCCTTGGATCAAACGTGTTGACCATGTCGGCCGCAGTGGTTGTCTGTGTCGTTGAGAATCGCATGTCCAGTGGACCGTCATTCTGAAAACTGAAACCCCGCTCCGGCCTGTCCAGCTGAAGCGAGCTCACACCCAAATCAAGCAATACCGAGTCGAGCGAACCTGCGGCGATCCAGGATCCCGCATCGGCATAGTTGCACTGACGCAGCTCGAAGCGATCTTCGAAGCCCTCGAGGTTGGCCGCCGCGAGCTCAAGCGCTTCCTCGTCTCGATCGCAGCCATAGAGCCATCCTGTCGGCGCGCTCGCTTCCAAGATGCGTCGTGCATGTCCACCCAAACCGACCGTGCCATCGAGAATCCGCTGCATTGGCTTCGGATCGAGCCAGTGCAGGGTTTCCACCGGCATCACCGGCACGTGGATGGAGGAGTTTTTCACGCTTCTTCATCATCAATGATGGTTGGAATCAGCACCAAAAATGCGTTTGGCCATGATACCCCAGGACGCAGTCGATCCAGGCCCCCCGGCGGTTCCTCCCACAGAATTCCGGGGAACCTGGATGAGCTGCAAGTCGGCATCAAAAAGGTCGTTCCTCTCCACCCTTACCTCGGTAAAATCAAACTCCGCCTGCGCCATGTCCGGCTTGTCGGAACGGCGGAAGCGGTTGTAGAGCCTTCGAAACCATCCCTCGCGGCGACGGTAGGCGTTGGTGCCCCGCTTGCAGGCCACCAGCAGCAACGGCAGCTTGCAGGCAGGTTCATCTTCAGAATCTTCCTTCGCGTCGGCCGTATCAGCCAGGGAAGCCGACGCTACCGGATCAACGATCTCGTCCTCCGCCACCTCGTCCATCTCCTCCACCAGGGAATCCTGGACGGCGGACACATCCTCTTCGTCCAGCTCCCCGATACGTTCTTCCGGTGCGGGAGCAAGGAAGCGTGGCAGGAAACGATCCTCGACAACGTTTTCCCTTTGCTGGCTTCTTCCAAAAACAGGGATGCGCCCCGGTCCCAGCTTGTAAGGATTGGGCATGGACTTGCCGCCGCTGACGATCCTTCCTGCCTTGAGTGTCTCGATGTAGTTCATAGACGGAATTGGTTGATGGCTTCGATTTCCTTCTCCTGATCTTCCACTTCCTGCCTGTTACGACGATCCCTCGCCCAGATCTCGAAACGCTTTCCGGTCCCCACGGCGGAGACCTCGCGATCCAGATTGGCAGCCTGGGCGAGTTTATCCGGAACGCAGATGCGTCCCACTGAATCCAGTTTCACCAACTGTCCCTTGCCGAAGAAAAGCCGGCGAAGGCTGTTGGCGTATTGAGGAGAGATCTCACCCCGGTCCAATTGACGGTCAATGCTTTCTCCCACCTTGTCAGATTCGGCCGGAGTCAGGCCCATGAGATAGACTTCCCCATCAACACCAAGCGGCACAGGCACCAGCAGGATTTCCTGCCCTGCCTCCTCCGGACGCCAGTTGCTGGGCATCTGGATACGCCTCTTCTCATCCATCAGGAGATCGAATTCTCCCGTGAACGAACGTTTCCAGGCTGTTTCTGGGCCACTCACCACAACTCAACAAAGATTCTCCACAACGGACCAAAACACTACACATTGCCCCACCATGGACAACAAAAAACTCAACCGCCCCACTTTGCAGGTACTCTCCCCCAACCCACTAACAACCAATGGGTTACACAGGAAAGGCATCGAATATCCCTTCGATTCAGTCATTTTTCTTCCAAAAAAAGTATTCTATTTCGGCTCATTTCCCGCAAAAAACTGGTCCAAGGCATTTTTCTGAGCCTCTTCAGAAGGCGTCTTCTCCACATAAGCGGACCTGTCCCAGACCTCAAACCACTCCAGATTGCCACAAAGCTGGACTTCCCTCTGGATCCCGGCCTTTTTGACAAAATCCTCCGGAAGACAGATCCTTCCATTGACGTCAGGCCTAAGGGGTTTGGCATTGATAATGAACATGTGACGCAAGGCGTCAGCCTGTTCACGGGAGAGCTTGCCTTCCCGCTCCTGTTCCTTGATTCGCCCCGAAATATCGCGCAAATAGCGCCTGGTCATGCCCCAAATGGACCGTTTTCCGTCCTTTCCCGAGGGAATCAGGGAGAGCACCAGCTCGACCTGGTCAGGGGTCGAAGACGTCCAATCCGTGGGAAATTTGACCCTTCTCTTGGTATCGACGACGTAGACGCCACCACCAATGAACTCGAGATCCTCCCTGCGAGGGGAGGATTCGTGGGTAGATTGGGTGGAATCTGAAGGCAAATTGGGCACAATGGGTTAACAGAGCGCCACTTATAGGCACCTTGGAACCACCATGCAAGGTCCGTTTCAGTAGAAGAAGCCTCCCTTGCCTGTTTCCCCAGGCACTCCGGATGGCTGAGGACTTGGATCGGGGGACATCTTTCCTTAGAACCCGGCGGCCACTAGATGAAGACAAGCGAATTTTCCTATCACCTCCCTGAAGACAGGATTGCCCAGACCCCACTGGAGAAACGGGATGCCTCCCGATTGCTCGTGCTCAACCGGGAAAGTCGCTCTTGGGACCATCGCGCCTTTCTCGAGCTGCCCGGGATCCTGCGCCCGGATGATCTGCTGGTGGTCAACAATTCAAGGGTGATCCCTGCCCGGCTCTTTGCACTGAAGCAAGAAACGGGAGGAGAGGTGGAACTCCTCCTCCACAAGGAACGGGAGGCCAATGCGTGGGTGTGCATGACACGTCCGGCCAAGAGACTTCGACAAGGCACGCACCTGAGGCTCTATGACAACCAGATGAAGCTGACGGAACATCATGCCGAGATCGTGGAATGCCTGGATGAGGGCCAGCGACTGGTCCGGTTCGATGTCCCCGGAGACATTCGCACGCTTCTCGACCACCTGGGGCGCATGCCCCTGCCTCCCTATATCGAACGGGAGAAGAACGCACGACCGGAAGACTGGCAGCGTTACCAGACCGTCTACAGCAATCCCGCCGGATCCGTCGCCGCCCCCACCGCTGGACTCCACTTCACCCCTGAACTCCTTTCCTCACTTGAGGCGAAGGGCATCCACTCCGCTCCGGTCACATTGCACGTGGGTCTAGGGACCTTTCAACCGGTCAAGGCGGACGATGTCCAGGAACACCAGATGCACGAGGAGACCTACGAGATTGTTCCCGAGACGGCCGATGCGATCCTGAAGGCCAAGTCCGAAGGCAGGCGCGTGGTCGCCGTCGGCACGACTTCCCTGCGCACACTGGAAACCCAGTTCCGCAAATACGGCCGCCTTCAACCTGGAAGGGGAAGCAGCCGGTTGTTCGTCTATCCTCCCGCCGAGTTCGGTGTGGTCGATGCACTGATCACGAACTTCCACCTGCCTGAATCCACCTTGCTGATGCTGGTCGCGGCCTTCGCATCCCCCGGTTTGAAAGAAGGCGTGCAACTGATCAAGGACGCCTATCAGTCAGCCATCGATCAGGACTACCGGTTCTTCAGTTATGGCGATGCCATGTTGATCCAATGAAGAAGCCAGTCCTTCCAATGGTGGCCATCAACATGGCCATGAGCGTCGACGGCAAAACCGCCACCGCCAACCGAAAGGCCACGTCCTTCGGAAGCGAAAGGGACTTCAGACACCTGCTTGAACTCAGGACTTCCTTTGATGTGGTCATGTCCGGGGCACGCACGATCGACCTCAATGACTTCACGCTGGAAACAGGTGGGCCAAGGCTGGAACGCATGAGGATCCGAAAGGGACTTGCATCATCCCATGTCCGTGTGGTGGTAAGCGGTACCGCGAGCCTCTCGCCTGATTCCACCATCCTTCAGTCGGGCCCGATCATCGCCACCACCGCCATGGCTCCAAGGAAGCGGATCAGGGCCCTGTCCGAAGCTGGGGCCACCGTGGTCTCCTTTGGAAACAAAGAGGTCGACGTGAGGACGTTGCTCCAATGGCTGGCGAAGGAGCACGGCGCACGCAAGGTGCTTTGCGAGGGGGGGGGAACACTGAACGACCTCCTGCTTCGTCACGATCTCGTGGACGAGATCCACCTGACCATTTGCCCGCTGATCCTTGGCGGCAATGGAGCACCGACCGTTTCAGACGGAACAGGATTCGCCTCGCTGGACAAGGCATCAATGTGGGAATTGAAGAAGCGTCGGCAGGTTGATGGAGAACTCTTCCTGCAATACGCGCGGCTCAGACGTTGAAGTCCGGCCCCAGGTAGATTTCACGGGCCTTGGGGTCATTCGCAAGGAAGTCCGAATCCCCCTCCACGAGGACCTTGCCGCTGTGAACGATGTAGCCACGATCCACCAGCTTCAGCATGGTCCGCACATCGTGATCGGTGATCAACACCGCGATGCCACGGTCCTTGAGGCGCCTCACGATCTTCTGCACGTCATGCACGGCAATCGGATCGATTCCGTTGAAGGGTTCATCCAGCAGCAGGAGCTTGGGATCCGTGACCAGGGAGCGCGTGATTTCCAGTCTTCGCTTCTCTCCTCCGCTCAGTGAGTAGGCCTTGTTGCGGGCCAGGTCGGATAGCCCAAGTTCGTTCAGGAGGAACTTCAGGCGTGTCTTCCTTTCCTTGGATGAACCTTCACAGGTTTCCAGGATGGCCAAGATGTTCTGCTCCACGGTCATCTTGCGAAAGACCGAGGGCTCCTGCGTCAGGTAACCAATGCCCAGTCGCGCCCTCTCATGGATGGGCATGTGCGCGATGTCATGACCGTCGAAGAGGATCTCACCTTCATCAGGTCGCACCACCCCGACCACCATGTTGAAGGTCGTGGTCTTGCCCGCGCCGTTGGGCCCCATGATGCCGACAATCTCACCTGGATTCACATGGATGGACACTCCATCCACGACCGTCCGTTTGCCGTAGGACTTGATCAGACCATGTGTCTGCAGAAGGCTCATTTATCCCCTTCCTTCTGGAGCATCTTGGGATCGATCTCCATCCGGATGTTCCCCTTGGCCCGCAGCTTGTAGGTCGCACGATCGAAATAGATGAGGTCGCCCCACATCTTGCCCTGAAGGGTTTCCATGGAGGCCTTGCCCGTCAGCTCGATCCGGTCCTGGTCCACGAAGAACACAGCCTGTTCGCCGGTCGCGATGCCGCTTCCCTGTTCATGGGTCAGGAAGATCTTCACCTTGCCCGAGGCCGTGATCTTGTTGACCTCCTGGGTTCCCTCCTCGATCTGCAGCGTCAGGACCTCGCAGTTGATCTCCATGGCCGGCTTGTCCTCGACCACCACGTTCCCGGTGTAGATGGCCACCCCGCTGTTGAGGTCGATCTCAACCTGGTCCGAACGGATCACGACGGTATCCGGTTCCATCTCCTTCTCCTGGGCGGCAAGTGGGACGCAAAGGCAAAGGGTCAACAGCATGGCTAGGTGGAATCGTTTCATTTCTTGTTCTTTTGGGTTCGTTTCAGGAATTCCTTGTTGATGACGGTCTGGACCTCGTTGGAAATCACCAGCTTGTTTGCCTTCTGGTCAAAGCGAAAGCCCACCCCTGAAAGCTGGATCGTTCCGTCCGCCGAAGTTCCCAGCACGCTTTCTGTGGACTCAATGACGCGCTCGGCAGCATCGAAGGTCGATTTCGTGGAGCGTACTGTAAAGGACTTGATGCCAAACTCCTTCTCCAGCCTTGGATTGAAAGTCTCCACGATCAGTCCCTCGATCTCGACCTTGTTCCTGGACACCTGGACCGCACTGTCTCCCTCGACACGGGACTTGAGCCTGCCCTCCTCGTCATACTCGGGAACGCGAAAATTCTTGATATAGGTTTGCGCCGAGAGAAGAAAGACAGGCAACAGCAACAGCAACAGCAGCAGAACGCCACGTATCCTCCGTCGGTCCACCTGGTTCCTGGGGTCGCTGTTTCTCATATGGCACAGGCTCCCACGATGCCATCCCAGCGCCCCTGCGCCTTCAGGATGAATTCAGCCGCCTCCCGGACTGCGCCCCGCCCTCCCGCGGCCTTGGTCACATAGTCCGCCATGGCCTTGACCTCATCGATGCCATCCGCCACGGCAAAGGAAACCCCGGCCCTCTTCATGGCGCCCAGGTCATAAAGGTCATCACCGATGAAGCTCACCTCTTCCCAGCTCAAGCCGGTTTCTTCAAGGACGGCCGAGACCGCCTCGACCTTGCTGCCAGGACGATGATGGAGAAAATCAATCTTCAGTTCCTCACCCCTTACCGCCGTGGCAATGGAGGTCCGATGGGAAATCCAGCCGACCTTGATGTCCGCCTGCTGGAGCAACTTGATGCCCAAACCGTCGCGAATGTGGAATTGCTTCAGCTCCACCTCCTCACCCACCACGATCGTGGCATCCGTCAGAACGCCGTCCACGTCACACAGAAAAAGCCGCACCTTGCGGAGCTTCTCGTCAATGTCAGGATGGATCAGGACATCGCTCATCCCAGGACGGCCTCCCTGACACGGGCCAGTTTCTTCAGGACTCCCTCGAGGTCATCCAGAGCCACCATGTTTGGGCCATCGCTGAGGGCCCTCTGAGGATCCGGGTGGGTTTCCACAAAGACACCGTCCGCCCCGGCTGCGACAGCAGCGCAGGCAAGGACAGGAGCAAACTCGCCCTGACCTCCGGATCGGTCACCGCCGGCACCCGGCTGCTGCACGGAATGTGTCGCATCAAAGATGACGGGGTAGCCAAAGCGCTGCATGGTGGGAATCGAACGCATGTCCGAGACCAGGTTGTTGTAGCCAAAGGTCGTTCCGCGCTCGGTCAGCATGAGTTTCCTGCCTCCGGCGGATTCCGCCTTGGCCACGACTTGTCCCATCTCGTGCGGAGAAAGGAACTGTCCCTTTTTCACGTTCACCACCTTGCCGGTCTCAACCGCCGCCAGGACGAGATCAGTCTGGCGACAGAGGAAGGCGGGAATCTGGATGACATCGACATGTTCCCCGGCGGCCACGGCCTGCTCCTCGGTATGGACATCCGTAACCACCGGTACCCCAAGCTTGCCGCGGATGCGGGAAAGGATCTCCAGTCCCTCATCGATGCCTGGACCGCGGAAGGACCTGGGCGAGGTCCGGTTGGCCTTGTCGTAACTGGCCTTGAACACATACAGGGCTCCGACCTCCTCGCAGATCGCCCTCACCTTTTCGCCTATCGAAAGGCAGAGATCCTCGCTCTCGATGACGCAGGGACCCGCCATGACGACAAAGCGATGCTCCACGCGAAGCTGCTTCCAGAATGTTTCAACGTCCAACACAGGCAGGCTGTTCTACCAGTCGCTCAGAAAGGAATCAATCGTCACGGTTCGGCCTCTCATCGATCGTTTGCCCGCTTGAACAGGTCACTTCCCAGGAAGGCCTTGACCGCCTCAACCTGCAGGCGCACCCGGACTTCCATTTCAAAATCCGAAGGCGACTCCACCGTGTAGGAAAGTCGCGTCTTGTTCTCCACCAGGTAAAGCGCTTCAGGCCACTCAGGACGCTGCTCCTTGGGGATCTGCGGACGGATCAGGCCCCGCTCTGCAGGCCTCCCGTCAATCTCCCCGCTCGGGTCCACAGGACAGATCTCCGACAGTCGTTCGATGATCGAGCGGACCGGCGATTGGATCCCATCAAGATTGACCTCATAAAAATAGAACCCGAGAGCCTCCCAGTCTTCATGCAGGCAGAGGGCGGTCGTGAATCGAGGAAAGCCATTCAGGAGTTCCTGATGGCTGCGCACAACGGGCACCATGGAGACATTCCGATACTCACGGTTGATGTCCACGCCCGCGGAGTTCTCGCGGGTGTTGAGGCGAAAGCCGTCGGGGTTGAGACAGGGAATCAGCCAGATTCCCAGGTCCGTTGGAAAGGCGTCCTTCTCCAAAAGCTCAAGGACGGCCAAAAGAGGGGCAGGCTCATCCCCGTGAACACCCGCAGAGATATAGACCTTGGAGGATTCCGGATCCGCCTCCCGATGAAACCAGGGGATGCTCTCGCTCCGCTCCACTTCCATCTGGTGTGTGGACCAACCATTGCGGGATGCAGCGTCGCGCATCCGCTTGAGAAGGTCATCCACATCGACCGTGTCGCCACGGTAGCCACCCTTGTTCCTCAGCAGTGGCTTGGCAGTCATGCAACCGATCAGGCAGGAACCGCCTCGGTGGCCTTCTCTTCCGCGCAGCCCTTGCTGCCACAACCACAACCCGATTTCTCCTGGTCATCGAAGTCGTGCTTGTCCCAGTTGGGATCGAGTCCGAGGTCACGGATCATCTGGAGATCCTTTTCGACAGGCTCGTTAAGAGTGGTCAGGTAGTTCCCCACCATCAGCGCGCTGGCTCCCGCGGTGAAGATCATGCTCTGGGCGTCACGCAGGTTCTTGGTCCTCCCTCCCGCGATCATGATCTCCTTCCTCGGAAGGATGAAGCGGAAGCAGGCAATGGT
>CAZKNW010000023.1:0-17833 GCA_964554035.1 uncultured Verrucomicrobiota bacterium | reverse complement strand
TCATCGGCGGCCTTTTTGTTCCCTTTGGCCTGCTCTTCCTGGCCATCTCCTTTCACCAGTTCCTCGCCATGTTCAACCCGAGGGTGGAGCTCGAGGTGACAGACCTCGTGCTGAAGCCCGGCGGCACGCTTTCGATCCGATGGAAGACCCGGGGATGGGTCAAGGTCATCCGCACCCTGGGCTTCGTCCTCGAAGGTGTGGAGACCACCTATAGCAAGGATGCTTCAGGGAAAACCCGTATAAGAAGGGGCAAGCCCTTTGCCCAACTGGCGTCTCCCGTCTTCGAACGCACGACCGACCTCTCGCGCGGCCAATGCGAAATCATCATTCCCGAAGATGCCAAACCCACCGTTCTGGAGGGCGACCAAAAAATCGAGTGGCAGCTCAAGACCTGCGGTGACATCGCCTTCTGGCCGGACATCAGTGATGAATATGAAGTCAGGGTGGAAGGAGCGAAGGTTCGTTGATTGGATCCACCGGCAGGTTCGCGTTCGTCCCCTCAGGACGGATTCCTTTTCAGACGGCCCGATCCCCCGGGCTCCATTTCATTTCGCGCCGGGGCTACATGCGTTGACCACTCCGTGGTCGGTCAGTGACCAGTTGATCCTTGAATGGCCATACACCTTCGTTTGACGGGACCATCAGCTCGCGGCACCTTGCTTTGTGCATCCCTCACTTCTGCTGCGTGAATTCAATCTTTGGGAAGCGGTGTTCTGGTTCCTTGTCGGGACTGCCGTTCTGCTGCGCCCTGCTGCCATTGGATTAACGAGGAAGGAGCGGTGTCTGGTGGTTGTCGCACTGTTTGCCTTTGGGATCTCCGATCTGGTGGAGATGAAGACGGGGGCGTGGTGGAAGCCTTGGTGGCTTCTTGCCTGGAAGGCGTCCTGTGCGTTGACGTTTGTGGCGCTGTCAGTGAATCACCTGAAGGCGAGGAAGCGGGACGTCAGGTGACGAAGTTCAGTGGGTGGGTCTTCTGAACCTGGTGCTTTTCGAGCAGTTCCATGAATCGTTCGATGCCTCTCTTCTCATCGCTCCCCAGGTGGAAGTGGATGTGCCAGCCAAGGTAGTCCTGACGGAAATCGCGATCATACTCCGTCCGGTCGCTGATGATGAAGTCGAGTGTATCGAGGCCGAAGTCCCTTGCCTCCTTCAAGTGACTGCAAAGCGCAGGGGTGTTCGCTTCACGACGGATTGCCCAGACCGCGTACACAAAGGGAAGTCCGGTCATTTCATACCAGGCCGCCCCGAGGTCCAGGATCTGATGGGACGGTTCGGAGCGACGGAAATCGATGGCCGGATTTCCAATCAGGAGCACCGCCTCCGGATAGTCCTCCATCCGGTAGCCGTCCAGGGTCTTGAATTCGGGAGCCAGTCCGTGCTCGGCAAGAATCACCTTGAGCAGGTTCACACTGGTCAGCGAGGCGGGATCACAGTGGATCTCCGTGATTTCCTCCAAGGGCACTGTATGCGCCAGGTAGACGCTCATGACCTCACCAAGGGAGGCGATGGCCACGCCATCAAGGACGTCGTAGAGATCATTGAACAGGACCTCGGTGATGCTCACCAGTGCCGCGTCGAGTTCGCCCTGCCTGAGTTTCTCGGCCAGTTGTGAAGGAGGGAGAAAGACCGTCTCGTTTTCGATGCCCCGGGTCAGCGGAACGGAATTCAGGTAGGGAACCGATCCGATCCTGAAGTCCGTACCCCGCTCCAGGTCACGGGCTCTCTGTTCACGAATGGCTCTCTGTTCCTTTTCCACACGCCGGATGGCGGCATCCACGGTTTCCCGGGGCGCCATGCGAAGCTTGGGCATCTCGTCGTTGTCGCTCATGTCGTCAGAAAATCATCCACCGCAACTGGAACCGGCCTCGACCAGCTTCCTCAGGCGCTCCTCCTTCGGATCGAGCGGAAGCGGTTCCTCCTCTCCCCAGACACGGATGGGTTCATAGAAGGTGTTCCTCTGCACTGGTGTCAGTCCCGCCTCACGGATCGCCGTCACCATGTCGGTCTCTGTCTGCAATTGGGGTGAACTGGCCCCCGCCATGTGGAAGATGTGCTCTTCCAGGATGGTGCCGTGGATGTCATCGGCGCCGTAACTCAAGGCGACCTGTGCCAGCTTCAGTCCCATGCCCACCCAATAGGCAGTCAGGTGGTCGAAATTGTCGAGATAGAGCCTCGCCACGGCCAGCGTGCGGAGACAGTCAAAGCCTGAAGGGGCATGTTCCACCGGGATGCCATTGTTCTCCGGCTGATAAGGCAATGGGATGAATCCGGTGAACCCGTGGGTCTCATCCTGGAGTTCCCTCAACCGCCTCATGTGATCCACCCGGTCCTCCAGGGTTTCCACGTGGCCAAAGAGCATGGTGCAGGTCGAGCGTCCACCCAGCGCATGCCACTGACGATGCACCTCCAGGTATTCCTCGGCTGATTCCTTGCCGCGTGCGATCCGGGAGCGGATGGCCGGATTGAAGATCTCGGCGCCACCACCGGTCAGCGAATCCAGGCCTGCGTCCTTCAGCGCCTGAAGAGTCTCGGGAACCGTCTTCTTCGCCAGCCAGGCCAGGTGCAGGATCTCGATGGCGGTGAAGCACTTCAACTGGAGTTCCGGCCCCGCCTTCTTGAGCGCCGTCAGCATGTCGAGGTAGTAGTCGAACTTCAGTGAGGGATGCAGCCCCCCGACGATGTGCAGCTCGGTGATCCCGATGGCCAGTGCCTGTTCCGCCTTGGCCACCATGTCCTCGATGCTCAACTGGAACCCGTCCTGATCCCGCTTCTTCCTCGAGAAGGAGCAGAACTGACAGGAGAGGATGCAATAGTTGGAGTAGTTGATGTAGCGGTTGATGATGTAGCTGGCCTTGTCCCCCACCTTCCGCGCACGGGCCTGGTTGGCCAACGCTCCGAGGGCATTGATGTCCCGGGTCTGGAACAGCCGAAGGGCGTCCTCTTCCGAGAAACGTTCACCCGACTCGACCTTGCCCTGAAGGTCCGCCAGTTCACTCTTTTCCAACAACAGATCCATTAGTGCCTGAACAGTCTAAAGCTTCCAAAAACCACTTCCGCCGCCACGCCGGCAACGAACACGATACTGATCACGGCGTTCAGCCGGAAGAACGCGTTCTGGACCCAGTTGAGACTCCGGATCCGCGCCAGCCAGTGCTCGAAAAGGACGCTGACCAGGATCAGCAGAAGGGCCACGAAGTATGCCACCCGAAAGCGGCAAAGCAAACCGAACACCCCGAGCGACATGAGCATGATCACATGCGACAGGAAAGCCGCCCTCAGGGCATTCTTCGGGCCCCAGCGGACGACAATGGAGTGCAGTCCGTGCCGCTTGTCAAAATCGTAGTCCTGGATGGCGTAGATGATGTCGAATCCGATCAGCCAGAACACCACGGCGATTCCCAGGATCGCAGCCAGGTGAAAGCCGTCATTCACCGCGTTCACCTCGAAGGATCCCCGGACCGCCAGCCACGCCCCCAGAGGCGCCAGTCCAAGGGCGATCCCAAGGTAGATATGGGTGAAATCTGTAAAGCGCTTGGTCAGTGAATAGAAGCACACGGCAAAGAGGGCGATCGGAGACAGGTAGAAGCAGATCGGGTTCAGCAGGTAGCTGAACGCAACCAGTCCCACGGCGGTCACCGCCCAGAGCGTCCAGGCGCTGGTCAATGAGATCTCCCCTGCCGGCAAATGCCTCATGGAGGTCCTCGGGTTGTCCTTGTCGAACTTCCGGTCGACAATCCGGTTGAAGGACATGGCGCAGGTACGGGCACAGAACATCGCGCCCAGGATCAGGAGAAAGATCCGCCAACCGGGCCAACCGTGGTCCGCCCTCGCCGCCACCAGCATGGATGCCAGTGCAAAGGGAAGCGCAAAGATCGTATGGGAGATCTTCACAAACTCGGCCCAGCGCTTCAGTTCCTTCAGGAACATGCTACTCCTTCTCCTCCTGCCAGCGCGCCACCAGCCCGTGTTCCACCCCGATGTGATCCAGCACCCGCGCCACCACCGTGTCGACAACCTCCTCCACCGTCGAGGGACGCGTGTAGAAGGAGGGATTGGCAGGTATCAGCGTGGCCCCTGCCTGGATCAGGAGTTCAAAGTTCTTCACGTGCACGAGGCTCAAGGGCGTCTCCCTCGGGACCAGGATGAGCTTCCTCGATTCCTTGAGCACCACATCCGCCGCACGGAGAAGCACATCGCTGCTCAGGCCGTGGGCAATGCGTCCCAGGGTTCCCATGGTGCAGGGAATCACCACCATCACGTCCGGAGGGTTCGAACCGCTGGCGAAGGGGGCGTTCATGCTCTTGAGGGAATGCTTCTGGACGCCGTCCCTGAGCCGAAGCTCCCCGTTCAGTTCCTCCTGGAGGACGGCACCGGCATAGGCGCTCATCACCACATGCACCTCATGCTCTTCCGGCGACAGATGATCCAGCAACCGCTGCGCATACAGCGATCCGCTGGCTCCGGTAATGGCAACAAGGATCTTCATGTTCCTGGGAATCTGGCGGGCTCCCCCGCCGGGGGCGCGGAATATGACCCTGACTTCCCCATCGGGCAAGCGGGCATCTCATCCGTCAAATCACTTCGCCTTCAAAGCCGTTCTGCCTCAGGGCCTCATAGAGCACCAGCGAAACACAGTTGGACAGGTTGAGCGAACGGGCCTCGCCGCTGAACATCGGGATGCGGATCCAGCTTTCCCGATATTCCTCCAGCAGTTTCTTGGGAAGACCGGCCGTCTCGCGTCCAAAGACAAGGTAGTCTTCCCACGAAAAGGAAACCTCATCATAGCGGGAGGCTCCACCCTGCTCGATGAACCAGAGTCGTCCTTCCGGGATGGATTCCCGGAAGGCGGGCCAGTTCGGGTGCAGTGTCCATGCGACCTGCTTCCAGTAGTCCATGCCGGCGCGCTTCAACATCCGGTCCGACATCTCAAAGCCCAGGGGCTCGATCAGGTGAAGATGGCTTCCGGTTCCCGCACAGAGCCGGGCAATATTCCCGGTGTTGGGCGGGATCTCGGGTTCCAGCAGGACGACATTCATGGGCGGCGAGCATCCACGGCACAAATCCACTTCGACAAGTCTCAATGCCAATTCGCACAGTGTTGATCGGCTGTTTCCCGAGCAGGCATCGCGTTGGCATCCAGGTCGTTGTAGCTGACTCCCCTTCCCCATTCGAAGATGACTTCAAACCACTTCATCCAGGGAGAGGCCTCCGCCTTTTCCAGGAAATAGTCCTCATGTTCCTTTTCACGGATCCCCATTTCATAGAGCACCTCGTCATGCTCAGGGATCCCCAATTCTCGAAACTGGCGCATCATCCGGATGTACTCGCAGACATTTCCACTCTCGAGGCGACCGGCAAAGAAGAAGGGCATGAACCGGCCGATGACATGGCATGACAAACCGATGATCCGCCCGATGACGCCATACTTGAACTCCAACCACCTCGAAACAGGGACACCGTGCCGCATCATGATGCGGAGGACATTTTCCCGATCATCCCACTCATCCTGCTCAATCTGCCTGATCTCGGCGATCTCGTCCCCATCCTTCAGTGAGGCACCATGCCCGATGTAGGCATACGCCGCCGCTCTCTCCGCCGAATACGCCAGCTGCAGCGATCTTTCCAACCCGGGATGACCAAGAGACTTTTTGTTTATTTCTGTCATTTCAGAAATATATCAATTTTCAAGACCGGCGCAACCGAAAGCGGACACGATTTCCAGTTCTGACCGCACATGCAGAATAGAGGTTTTTCCTTGGCTTTGGAGGCGCTGATCCGTTTGCTTCTGACCAATGAAACCCCTTCTTTCACTGATGGCTTCCATGCTTCTGGCCGGCACCGCTGTTCATGCGGATGACGGCTTCGTTTCCCTTTTCAATGGCAAGGACCTGACCGGCTGGGTCGTCCCCAAAGGTGACAACGGTCACTGGACCGTGAAGAGGGGCGTGATCGATTACGACGCCCAGAGCGAGGCCAAGGGGGACAAGAACCTCTGGACCGAGAAGGAATACCACGACTTCACCCTGAAGATCGACTGGAAGATCAAGAAGACCACCGGTCTTTACGCCATGCCGATCGTACTGCCCGACGGCAGCCACCAGAAGGACGAGAACGGGAAGGACATCAAGATCGAGCGTCCCAATGCCGACTCCGGCATCTACGTGCGTGGAAGCAGCCGTTCCCAGATCAACATCTGGTGCTGGCCCATTGGCTCCGGTGAGGTCTATGGCTATCGCATGAACCAGAAGATGCCTCCTGAGGTAAGGGCCGGCGTCACCCCCAAGGTCCGTGCCGACAAGCCCGTGGGCGAATGGAACACCTTTGAGATCACCATGCGTGGTGACCGCTTGACCGTGGTCCTCAATGACATCACGGTCATCGAGAACGCCCAGCTCCCCGGAGTGCCTGAAAAGGGAAAGATCGCCCTGCAGCACCACGGTGGCATGCGGAACGGCGAATACTCCCCCGCCTCCAGCCTGGTCCAGTTCCGCAACATCTCCATCAAGGAATACTAGACAGGAAACCCCTTTCACGGGAACCGTATCCATGGCCAGGGACGACGACGATTATGTCATCATAGAGGGTGACGATGATGATGAGTTCGCCGGGTCCTTCGAGGAGACCGACGACGAACGCTCGCGTCTGGACCGGATTCTGGATGATGAGACCATTCCAAAGCGACGTTCGCCTACCGGAACCCTTTCCTTTTCCCTTGGCCTGGTCTTCGGCTTCCTTGAATTCGTGGTCTTTTTCATCGTGGGTGCCGTGAAGCGCACGGCTCCCATTGACGTCCGTGCCATCATCAAGGGGGACCTCGAGCCCCTCGCCCTATTGATGGTTCCGATCGCCATTCACATGGCGGCCATCGGGCTGGCGTTTTATGGATTCGTGAAGAAGGACGGCCGGCGCGGAATGATCATTGGAGCGATGGGGCTCAACCTGATGGCCATCATGGTCACCCTGGCAATCGCCGGACTCTCGCTGATCATGAAGTGATCAGGCCTTGGCGGGTTTGCCCGAGGCCATCTTCTCCATCACCCACACGAGCACCACTCCCCCAACCAGCAGGCCAACCGCCAGCAGGGTCTGGGTATCCCCGAAGTCCGGCAGGAACCGGTCGTAGGAGATGATCTTCACCTCACCACTGGGCTTGGTGACCGTCTCCGCAGGCTCCTTCCAAGGCCAAATGATCAGCAACGAACCAGCGACAAATCCCGTCATCAGGGCCACAGCCGCATCGTGGAAGCGCTTGAAGAGCCATGAAAGAAAATGGGAAAGGGCCACGATCCCGATCGCACAACCCAGGCCAAAAGGCACCAGCACACGGATGCTGGCCCCGGGATCCTTGGCCAGACCGGAGATCGAGGTCAGGACGAGAAGATAGTTTCCCATGATCAGCAGGACGAAGGAACCCGAGATCCCCGGGATGATCATGCTTGAGATGGCGGCCATGCCGCAGATGAAGAGGTAGAGGGCATTGGTGCTCTCCTCCGCAGGAGGGATGAATCCAATCGCCACGGCAACGCCCGCCCCCACCACAAAGGCCATCACGCTCCTGGGACACCAGCACTTCACCAGCTTTCCCACGAAGTAGATGGAGGCCAGGATCAGTCCGAAGAAAAAGGCGAAGACGTGGACCTCATGGTTTTCCAGGAGGTACTCGAGCAGCTTGGCCAGGCTCAGGATGCTCACGAACACTCCGGCTCCCAGGGGCATCAGGAAGAAAAGATCGACCTTCGATGCAAACTCCCGGAACTGGAACTTGAGCAGAAGCATCACGGCCTTGTGATCGAAGGCCTTGATGGCATTGATCAACCTCTCGTAGATGCCCGTGATGAAGGCAACCGTGCCTCCGGATACACCCGGGATGACGTTGGCGGCGCCCATGGCCGCCCCCTTGGCCGCAAGAATGATGGCTTCTTTGGGATTCATTTTGAGATGCAGCGAAACCTTCAGGGCACGGAAATCCGTGTCTTCAAGCCTCTTCCTGCAGGCCGGGAATCTTGTCGTGGATGCCCTTCCCTGACGAGTAAGGAGTGCCGGGAAAAAAGTGCACCTCGCACTTGGAACGAATTGCCGGATTCCCCGGCACCGATCCCGATCGCGTCGTGAAAACCCTGCAAAAGGGCCATTTCCCAGGTCTGGCACAGCCGTTGCTAACGAGACATCGAAATGAACGTCAGCCTCTACCAGGCCGCATCCGCCCTGACCGCCACCAACCAGTGGCAGGAAGCCATCGCCGCCAACCTTGCCGCCGGTAACCTTCCGGGCTTCAAGCGCAATGAAGTCTCCTTCGAGGCCGTGAAGGCGGGGCTCATGGGGCAACCCGGCGTGGCCCAGGGCGCGCAGGACAAGGAGTTCACACTCACCAACCTCAACACCCATCTCGATTTCAGCCCGGGGGAAATGCGCTTCACCGGCAATCCCACCGACCTCGCACTGGAGGGCAAGGGCTTCTTCGAGGTACAGCTCCCCGACGGTTCACTTGCCTACACGAGGGACGGGGAGTTCAAGTTCAACGCCCAGGGCGTGCTGACCACCAAGGAAGGCAATGTCGTTTCCTCCACCAACGGCACGATCCAGCTCGATCTCAACAATCCGGCGCCCATCTCGGTCTCGCGGACCGGAGAAGTCTCCCAGGGGGCCACCCCGCTCGGACAAATCCGGGTGATGACGGCCAACAATCCAAATCTCCTGACCCGGGCCAGCGCCGGCTATTTCATTGCCCAGGATCCCAATGTGAACCTCGGCGAGGCGGCGAATCCCGCCGTTCGCCAGAACTTCCTGGAAAGCTCCAATTCGTCTGCCACCACCGAAATGGCCAGCCTCATGTCGGCCATGCGTCTCTTCGAGGCCAACCAGAAACTCATCCAGCTCCATGACAACCGCATGGAGAAAGCCATCAGTACACTCGGAAACGCGTCTTAAGGGAAACATCCATGATCAGGGCACTCTACTCCTCCGCTGCCGGAATGCAGTCTCAGCAACTGAACCTCGACGTCATTGCGAACAACCTCGCGAACGTCAACACCACCGGGTTCAAGAAGAGCAAGATCGAGTTCCAGGACCTGCTCTACCAGACAACCAAGACACCCGGCACCGACCAGGGTGGTGGAAACGTCCGTCCCACCGGTCTCCAGGTCGGCCACGGTGCCAAGGCGGTCGCCACCTCAAGGATCTTCACCAACGGGGAACTCTCCCACACCGGCGATGATTTCGACCTGGCCATCAATGGCGACGGTTTCCTCGAGGTGCAGCTTCCCGACGGAACCACCGCCTACACCCGCGATGGCGGACTCAAGAGGAACCAGGACGGCCAGGTCGTGACCAGTGATGGCTACCCGGTGCAGAGCGGATTCCAGCCCGTGCCGATCGGGACCGAGTCCTTCAGTGTCGCCCGCAATGGTGCCGCCACCACGGTCGGGGCCGATGGCAACCAGAACTTCCAGATCCAGCTCGTGCGCTTCGCCAACCCCGCCGGTCTGGAGGCGATGGGAGGCAACCTCTTCCTCGAGTCGCCTTCCTCAGGAGCCCCCGAACTCGGCACTCCCGGGGAAAACGGTTTCGGATCCATCGAGCAGCAATACCTCGAGCTTTCCAACGTGAAGGTCGTGGAGGAGATGGTGAACCTGATCCTCGCCCAGCGTGCCTACGAGGTGAATTCCAAATCCGTCCAGGCCTCCGACGAAATGATGCAGATGAGCAACAACCTCCGCCGTTGATCCCAGTCATGAACGCCCAGCTCCCCATGCCCTATAGAGCCTCACTGAGGAGAAAGTCCGCCACCTTCCTCTTCGCCCTCTTCCTGTCCGTCCCGATGTTCCTGCTGACCATGAGGACACAGGCCTCGGAAAGCCTCCGCCTTCCCCTGCACCTTCATGAAACGGCACAGGTGGATCTCAAGGGTGTCTATCTCGACCAGATCCTCAGCGGGGCCGATCCCTCCCAGGCACTGCCCCACATCCGCCTCGTCGATGCTCCCCGCTTCGGCGAGCCCATGATGCTGACGCGCCAACAGATCTCCAACGCCCTCGCCAACACGAAGCACCCGCTTGCCTTCGCCCCGATAACCGGAGCGGAAACCGTGACCATCTCCCGTCGCTCACGGATCTTCTCCGAACTTGAGCTCACCACCCTGTTGACCGAGACCCTCCAGGCCGACCATGTGGTGGAAGGCGGTCAGGTGGAGATCGAATTCAATCGTCCATGGGACCCCACCCCGGTTCCCGACGAACCCTTTGACCTGCGCCTGAACAATTTCCCGGCCAGCGGCATCGCACCCTACCTGATCCTCAAGTTCGACCTGAACAACGGCGAGGAGATCTTCGGTCGATTCCAGGTCAGTCTCCGCATCAAGGTCATGAAGGAGGTATGGGTAAGCGATGCTCCCATCTCACGGGGCGATCTCGTGACACCCTACGTGCTGAAAAAGGAAAGCCTCGACGTCCTGAGGATGCGCGATTTCCTGGACATGGAGTTCACCGAGGACACGCCTGACCTGGTCGCCGTCCAGGGCATTGCCAAGGGTAGCCCCCTCACCTCCCGCCTGCTGAAGGAACGCCCGCTGGTCAAGCGTGGCGACCTCGTTGAGGCCTGGGTCCAGACCGGCAAGATCACCGTGAACATGAAGGCCGAGGCCCTCGAGAACGGCATCAACGGACAACTGATCCGCCTGCGCAACCCGGTCACCAAGCGCTACCTGCGTGGAAAGGTCACCGGCGAGCAGATGGTCATCATTCCCCTTTAACCCAGAAGACAAACCGATCCCACCCAAGACATGAATCGCACCTCCAAGATCCGACGCCGCCTGAACTCGCTCCGCCCCGGCACTCTCTTCACCCAGCTGATCCGTTCCGCCACGCTTTTCGCCCTCATCACGGGCGGCACCATCGCCAAGGCGGATTCACTTTGGAACAAGGCGGTCGCCAAACCCATGGTCTCCGATCGAAAGGCCGGCCGTGTCGGAGACATCCTGACCATCCTCGTGCAGGAGACCAGTTCGACCGAGAAGGAAACCAGCACCTCCACTAGCAAGGACAGTGGTGCTGACATCGGAATCACCTCGTTCTTCTATCCCCCTTCCGCATCAGGGCTCCTGACCAAGAAGGGAACGCTCCCTGCCCTGAAATACAACAGCAGCAAGACCTTTGATGGAGGAGGCCAGATCGAGAACTCGGAGAAGATCAACTCCCGCATCGCTGTCCGCGTGATCGACGTGCTTCCCAACAAGACTCTGGTCATTGAGGGAAGGCGGCAGACGGCCTTCTCAGACGAGAAGCAGGACGTCATTCTTCGCGGCCTGGTCCGGTCCGAGGATGTGCAGGCCAACAACACGGTCTACAGCTACAACGTCGCCGATGCCTCCATCCAGTTTGTCAGCAAGGGCGCCATTTCCCGCCCCCAGAAGAAAGGCTGGTTCACCCGGTTCTGGGAGAATGTCACCCCCTTCTGATTTCGCTGAAGGTCCTGTCTCATGAATCCGAACCTCCAAACGAATCCAAGTGTTGATCCGCCCGCACCCGTTCAGGGTGCACGGGCGTTCCTGGTCCGGCTGCTGTCGATCACGTTGCCGATGCTCTGCCTGTTCAACGCTCCCGCCAGCACACGGGTCAAGGACATGGCGGTCGTCCGCGGCACCCGCGACAACCAGCTTTCGGGTCTCGGTCTCGTCGTAGGCCTGGCCGGCGATGGTGACAAGAATCCCACCTACACGCTCCAGGCGATGGCGAACGCCCTCCAGGCCCACGGCATCACGGTTCCTCCCACCACCCTTTCCGCAAAGAACGTGGCCCTCGTCATGGTCACGGCCGACATACCCGCCTTTGTAAAGCCGGGTGCACGCCTCGATGTGAATGTGGCCTCCATCGGCGATGCGATCAGCCTGCAGGGCGGCATCCTCCTTCAGACGCCGCTCAAGGGCGCAGACGACGAGATCTACGCCGTCGCGCAAGGCGCCCTGTCCGTGGGTGGATTCATCGGCGGCATCGGAGGTCCTGGTGGCGCCACCACGCAAAAGAACCACCCCACCGTCGCACAGATCGTGGGAGGCGCGCTCGTGGAACAGGAGATCCCGGCCACCATTGTCCGTGGCAACAGGATTGAGCTCCTCCTCCGGGAGCCCGACTTCACCAGCGCCGCCCGCCTTGCACAGGCCATCAACGACAACTTCAGCAACAACAGCGCCCTGCCCATCGACTCGACCACCGTGGCCGTTGACATCCCCTTGGGACTGGAAACACTGCCCGTGGCCTTCATCTCACGACTGGAACACATCGAGGTCAACCCGGACACGCCGGCACGGATCGTCATCAACGAGCGTACCGGCACCATCGTCGCCAATTCGAGGATCAAGATCTCGAACTGCGCGATCGCCCATGGAAACCTGACTATCAACATCGCCTCCACCCTGACGGCCTCCCAGCCGGGGCCCCTGGCCGAGGCGGGACAGACCGTCGTTCTGCCCCAGACCGACACCGAGGTGACCGAGGACAGGGCACGCCTCATTCCGATTCCCGAGTCTCCCACCGTCGAGATGGTGGCGGAGGCCCTCAACGCACTTGGAGTCACTCCCCGCGACATGATGGCCATCTTCCAGGCCATGAAGCAGGCGGGCGCGCTCCATGCAGAACTGATCATCCGCTGATGGACATTGGCACAACATCCGCATCCATGATGGCATCCGCCCGGATCAACGATCTCGGGAGCCAACCCTCGGAGCTCAAGCTCAGCGGCGACAAGGCGCGTGACCTAGAGCGGGTCTCGGAGTTCGCCAGGGAGTTCGAGGAGATGCTGGTTCGCCAGCTTCTCAAGCAGGCCAACCAACCGATGTTCAACGACGAGGAAGGTTTCATGGGCGTATCCAACCCGATCTACAAGGACATGTACCTGGAGCAGGTCGCCCATTCCATCAGCAGCTCCGGGACGCTCGGTCTCGCCGAGCAGCTCAAGAACCAATTGAACCAGCAGCTCAAGCTCACGGACGAGCCGGAGCCGGACAAACCAGGCAACGGAAGCTGATCCAGCATCTCCGTTCCAAACTGAACGAAGAAACATGAACCCACTGATCGAAAAAATCACCGATCTCCTGAGAAAGGAACTGCAGCTCTACGGCGCCATGATGGCGGAGTTGGAGAAGCAGCAGGACTCAGTCGTCACAAGGCAAGTGGAAGCCCTGCTCATGACGGTCGACGACCTGAATCATCTTGCGGCCGAGGCCGTGACCCTGAGACGCAGCCGCGATGAGGCCCGCAGCCAGCTGGCCACCGAGCTTAGACATCCCTCGGACATTCCGCTGACCGAGCTGCTCCCCGCCCTCCCGGAGTCCAGCCAGATCCAGATCCAGGCCCTGATCCAGGAGAACAACAACGTCCTCCGCCGCGCCTCTCGTCGGACGGTACAGAATCACATGCTCCTGAGCCGCTCCATTGAGCTCATGGAGGAATTCATCAGCACCCTTCTGCCCGGCCAGACGACCAAGGTCTATGGCGGTGACGGAAGGACCTACAAGAACAACACGGCCAACCGCTCCACACTGGAAGTGGTGGGCTAGGAGACACGGGAATGCCAGGCCTCTTTGGTGCATTGAACATGGGTAGCCGGTCGCTGCAGGCGCAGCAGGCCGGGATCGAGACGGCGGGTCTGAACCTCGCGAACGTCAACAACCCGAACTATGCCCGTCAGAGGGTCACCTTGGAGACGGACATCAGCGTGCCGACCAAGTTCGGACTCGAGGAAACGGGTGTCACCGTTGTCGGCATCACCCAGATCCGGGACGCCCTGCTGGACCGGCAGATCACCTCTGAAATGAGTGTGGCCGGCTACTGGGAAACCCGCCGGGAGGCCCTGGAATCCACACAGGCCAACCTCGGCCAGATGATCGATCGCCATGCCTCGGGTCCCGAGGGTGCCGCCGCCGCCAGCGGAACAGGAGCCCAGCAGGGCATCTCCGAGGGGCTTCAGGATCTTTTTAACAGCTTCCAGTCGCTTTCAACCGATCCGGCCGCCTTGGCCGAGCGCCAGGTGCTTCTGCAGAAGGCGGCCTCAATGGCATCCAGGTTCAACCAGACCGATGCCCGGCTGTCCGAGCTTGCCACCTCCCTCGATGCCAACCTCTCGGAGGATGTGAAGGAGACCAATCGTCTCATGGGAGTGATCGCCAACCTGAATGACCAGATTTCCACCCTTGAGAACCAGACCGGAAGCTCTGCCAACCGTCTCCGGGACCTGCGCCAGGCCCGCCTGGAAGACCTGGCCCAGTTCGTCGACTACTCCTACAGCTTCGATGTCAACAACCAGGCAGACATCACCATCGGTGGCGTCGCCATGGTCACCGGCAAGAACGTCACTGATACACTTGAGGTCTACGATGCAGGCGGAGGCCAGATGTTGGTGCGGGCCGCCACCGCCGGAACCGCCCTCCCCCTGACGGGTGGTTCCATTCAGGGAACCATCGACACACGTGATACCAGCCTTGCGAACCTGCGTTCGGACATCGACTCCCTCGCAGCCCTGTTGATCACCGAGGTCAACGCCGTGCATGCGGCCGGCTTCAGCCTGACCGGCAGCACGGGCGCCGCCTTCTTCACCGGGACCGGCGCATCGGACATCGCCATCAACACGGCCCTGCAGAATGATCCGCAACTGATCCAGACCTCCGCTTTGGTGGGAGCCGTGGGCAACAACGCAACCGCGGTCGCCCTCGCCCAGCTCGCCGACAAGCGCCACGGCGCCCTTTCAGGCCAGACCTTTTCCGAGTTCTACAACGCCACCGTTTCCACCATGGGACAGGACCTTGCCAGTTCGACGGCCCAAGTGACGGACCAGAGCGCCGTGCAGGACATGCTGCTTCGGCAAAGGGACTCCGTGAGCGGCGTTTCTGTCGACGAAGAGATGACCGACCTCGTCAAGTACCAGCGGGCCTTCCAGGCTTCCGCCAAGTTCATCAACACGATCGACCAGTTGATGGAAACGGTGATTTCCTTGAAGAGATGATGACAGGAGTGGCAACCCCAATCCCCCAATAGCATGAGAGTCACGAACAACACCTTTCCCAACACGCTGCTCCAGCAGCTGGGAGACCTGACCCGGCGTCAGTCCAAGCTCCAGGACCAGGCGGCCACCGGGCAGATGGTTCGCTTCCCCGATGATGATCCCTCCGCCATCCGGCGCATCCTCGACATGCAGACCGAGGCGAAGTCCGTCAGCCAATACCAGAACAACATCCTGACCCTGAAGGAAGCCGCCTCCACGGCCTATACCCCCATCAAGGCCCTGAAGAGCATCAATGACCGGGCCAGCGAAATTGCCGTCCTCGCGGATGACCTGAAATCGCCGACCGAACTGGCCTCCTTTGCCAACGAGGTCAGCCAGCTCATCCAGCAGGCGGTCGAGCTTGCCAATACGAAGCATCGTGGTGGTTATCTCTTTGCCGGAACCGACAACGACCAACCGGCATTCAACATCACCATGGATGCCGATGGCTTTGTCACCTCGATCACCTATTCGGGAAATGATGATGTCGCTTCCAGCGAGGTTGCGGAAGGGGTCACCCTTTCCCCATTCACCCCCGGACAGAACAATTCAGGAAGCGGGCCGAGGGGCCTTGTCACCGACAGCCGTTCCGGTGCGGACTTCTTCAACCACCTGATCAGCCTCCAGGACAATGTGCGTGCTGGAAACACGACTGCGGTTCACACCACCGACCTACAGAACCTCCTGATCGACGAGGAGAACTTCCTCTATCACATGTCCACCAATGGCTCGATCCAGGCCCGTCTGGAGTCGGCCGATGCGATCGCCAGCCAGCGGACATACGCCTTGGAACGCGAGATCTCCAAGAAGGCCGACGCCGATCTTGCACAGACGCTGGTGCGTCTCAATGAGACCAACAACGCCTATCAGGCGGCCATCCAGGGGGCGGGCAAGATCCTGAACCAGAGCCTCCTCGACTACATCCGATAGCCCTGTTCCATGGAGGGGCTTTCTTTTGTGAAACCAAACCCCATGTCTGGTCGTTCTATGAGGGAACCCCTACCCCACATATGAGCGACGCAGATCTCGGTATCCTCTTTTCCGCCATCGGAACCCTCCTTTTCATCTTCGTAGGCATCCTCGTGATGAAGAAACAGTCGAGCAAGGCCATGAACATGGGCATTGCCGTCGGAGTGCTCGGCATTGTCTGTGGCGCGGCGGGAACCATTGGTGTGCTGAAGGCCAAGGGCTACGACATACTCTACATCGAGGAAGGCGGGCCCGGATCCATGGATGAGGAGGATTCCGGTGGCGGTGGCGGAGGTGGTGGAGGCGGAGGTTTTGGTGGTGGCGGTGGTGGCGGAGGCCGTGGTGGCTTCACCCCTTCTCCATCGCGTGAACTGGTCACCCTCGTCCGCAAGCTCGAAGTCGCCACGGGTGACATCCACGTCCAGTTCGACAAGGAGGCCTCATCAGCCATGGCGGCCCTCCTCATGGGCATTCAGGAGAAGGAAGCCATCGGCGACAGCGAAGCCGAGGACATGATGAAGGAGATCAACAGCAAGCTTTCGGAAGCCGATCAAGCCAAGCTGGAAACCTTCAGCCTCCCCAGAACCCGTGGTCGCCGCGGCGGAGGAGGAGAAGAAGGCCCAACCAATCCCTTCGCCGACGAAACCAACGGCACCGCCATCAAGGCCCTGATCGAACGGCTCTCCTCCAACTGAGAGGCGGTCTTGACCGAGCGCCCAGGTAAACAACCCGATCCATCCTACCCTCCCTACCCAGCCTCCTTCTTCTGATTTTCAGATAAACCGGCTCCACAAGCAGGAAGATCAGCAGCGAGCCCGTGACTGAGGTGGCAACCGGGGCGAGGAACCAGTCCCAGGGAATCACGCCCGCGCCCTTCAACTCCATCTCTCCTTGAATCACCTTCAATGATCCGGGAAAAGGTGCCGACGCGGTGACCACTCCCGTGGGAATCACCAGCTGCGAGATACCGGAACTGGCCAAGCGAAGAATGGGAATCCCGTATTCCATCGTGCGCATGGGTGCGACCCGGGCGTGGAGTTCATGTTCCTCCCTTCCCCATTCCTCCACATCCATGGTGGGAATGATCAGGGCTTCGGCTCCCTGTTCCACGAAACGATCCATCACCTGTCGGTAACTCAGGTCATAGCAGATCGCGATGCCCAGCTTTCCCCAGGGAGAATCCCAAAGCTTCTGTTCAGGAGCCGGGAGTCCATCATCAAAGAACTGGATTGGAACACTCTTGGCCTGCTTGAACACGATCTCCCCTTCCGGCCCCACGACATAGGCCATGTTGTAGAATCCCTTTCCCTCGACATACTCCTTTCCCCCGGCGATGAGGTGAACCTTCTCACGCTGACACCAATCGCGCACGGACTCAGGAATCTTTCCGAGGAAGGTGTATTCACTGAGGACCAGAAGCTCGGCATCCGGGGCCTTCTTCCGGGTCAGGTTCAACCCCTGGAGCACCGCAGTCTCCATGGGAAACTCCAACTGAACTCCCGCCACCTGGAGCAACCGGCCCGGATCGGCAGGCCTTCGCTCAACCAGCCATGGCTTGACCAGGAGAAGGAAGGCCATTGTCGCAACCACCCCACTGCCTACCAGAACCCTTCTCCTGCCGGAGGCCAGAAGCCAGCAGCCAAGTCCTGCCATCACGAGGCCCAGGCCATAGACACCCAGGAACCTGAGGGGCGAATAAAGTTCCGAGTCCGAGAAGGCAAACCCGGCACTGAGCCACGAGAAGCGCAGGTAGTAGAGTTCACTGCGAAAGAACTCCGTTCCCATCCACACCAATGGCAACAGGCAGAGGGCCGTCTTCCAACCAAAGCGTTCC
>CAZKNW010000022.1:0-18045 GCA_964554035.1 uncultured Verrucomicrobiota bacterium | reverse complement strand
ACGATGACGCGTGTTGAAAGTGGGTTGTCAGGGCGAGTGATCCATTCGGCGAGGGCGGAGCGGCGGCCGGTGGAGGTGGACGTCGGTTTGATTGAGGGAGGCTTGGGATCGAGAATGGCAGGGAAGCCCGGTTCGATCTCCAGCTTTCCCTTGCGGGTCTCCATGGTGTTGGGGGGAGCCTTTGCCCCTGCATCCGTGGCGACAAAGGCGTCCATGAGGGGAGCGGGTTTCAGGTGGTCGAACTCCTTGAGAGCCGCCTGAAGCCGCTTGTATTTCTCCTTGTCCTCTTCGGACTTGAGGTCCTTGGTGGGATTGAACTGGCCTCCCGCGAACTCAAGCTGTCGTTCGCAGAACTCCGCCAGCTGTTTTTCCAAGGGGCCGCGATCCTCCCTGGGTTTCAGCGTCATGGCCTGGAGGTCCTCAGGGAAGCTCTTGCGCCAGGTCTCCACCTTCCTGGAGATGATCGGGCCTGCGAGCTTGTCGATCTCGGCGCGAATCCCTGCGGTGGCCTCTTCCCACTTTGCCATCTGGCGATCATAGACCTTCTTCTCTTCCGGGGTGGCAAGCTTCAGGTCCGTGCGCCAGTGAACCGGCGTGAAGAAGGCGCGGAGCCGGTAGTAGTCCTTCTGCAGGATGGGATCGAACTTGTGGTTGTGGCAGCGTGCACAACCCATGCTGAGGCCAAGGAAGAGTTCGCCTGCGGTGTCGGTCATGTCGGTCAGGATGACCTCCCATTGTCCCCGTATGTCCCGCAGGTTGTATTCGTAGACAGGGTGACGCAGGAAGGCGGTGGCGATCATGACTTCCGGGTCCTCCGGGGCGATCTCATCGCCTGCAAGCTGCTCGCGAACAAACTGGTCGTAGTGCTTGTCATTGTTGAAGGAAGCGATGACGTAGTCGCGGTAGCGCCATACGTTGGGTCGGTAGGCGTCCTGGTTGTAGCCGTCGCTTTCCGCGTAGCGAGCGAGATCCAGCCAGTGCTGCGCCCAGCGCTCGCCGTAGCGGGGGCTGGATAGCAGGTCGTCGACGAGTCTCTCGTAGGCCAGGGGATCCCGGTCGTTGACGAAGGAATCGATCTGGGCCTGGGTGGGAGGCAGGCCGTGAAGATCAAAGTAGGCCCTGCGTATTAGTTCATGCCGGTCGGCCTCGGGGGCAGGGGAAAGGTCCTGTTCCTCATGCCTCCTGGCTATGAAGCGATCAATGCCGTTGCGAGCCCATGATCCCCCTGCGTCGGGAGGGACAACCTGCTTCACCGGCTGGAAGAACCAGAAGTTGCGTTGCTCCTCGGTGAAACCTCCCGCCGTGATGACCTTGGCGGTGTCATCCGGCCATGGGGCACCCATCCGGATCCATTGCTCAAGAACCGCCAGCTCGTGCTCCGGAAGTTGTTTCTTCGGCGGCATCTGGAAATCCGGGTTTGAGTAACGCACTGCCTCAATGAGCGCGGAGGCATCCGGATCGCCGGGAACCAGGGCCGGGCCCGTGTCGCCTCCAGCCTTCAGGTAGCCGATGTGGTCGACGCGCAAGCCACCCTTTTGCTTGGTATCGCTGTGACATTCGAAGCATCGGTTCGCAAGGATGGGGCGGACCTTCTTTTCAAAGAAGCTGTGTGCGCTGCGCTGCGCGTTGTCAGTTGCGATGACCCTCGACCCAGCGGCCACTAGGAGGAGGAGCAGTAGGAGCAGGCGTTCAAGGAAAGGCTGGTTCATCTCGGGATCGTGCGGTTCAGCGTGTGGTCCTCTCCTGAAGCGTGACGGGTGCGGGATCGGATGTCTCAGGAATGTACCATTCCAGTGAGCTCCTGATATGGCGGACCATCATCCTGGCGGCTGCCTCCGGGTCCCTTTTTGACAAGGGCTTCAACACGTTCCGATGTCCTGTCAAAGTGAAGTTCCTGAGATCCTGGGCGGTCGTTTGCTGGAGGCGATGGATGTGGGTCAAAGCCATCTCGAACTGCCAGCGGATGTATTGCCAGAGGGTGAGAAGTCTTTCGTTCCCGGCCTTCTCCATGATGTATTCATGCATGGCGATGACCAGTTGACTGAACTCGACTGCCGTCGCGGCCTGTTCCTGGGCCTTGATGCTTTTCTCCACCCACCGGTTGTCCTCATCCGTCCAGTGCAGGGCGGCGAGCCTTGCCCCCATGGACTCGAGCGCGATTCGCGTATCAAGGATCTCGGACACGTCATTCTCCTCGAGGGTTCGGACCTTGGTCCTTCCGGTCGACTGAAACTGCACCAGGCCCGCGCGCTCCAGTTGGATCATGGCTTCCCTCACCGGGGCACGACTGACCCCAAAGCGCTTTGCCAGGACGGGTTCAGCCAGGGATTCGCCAGGCTTGAATGCGCCGGTAATGATGTCGTTCCGGAGGCTGGAAACGATCTCTTGGGCGAGATTGCGACGAGGCTGGGAACGATGATCTGTCATGCCGGAGGTGAAAGTGTCGACACTTTGAATCCATGAACGCAAAAGTGTCGACACTTTTTCATGGAATGGTGAAGTTCGAAATTCCTTCCTCCCTGCGTTCCTGATTCAGGATCCGATATCAGGCCGTTTTCCAAGTCCTTTCTGAATCTCCTCCGGGATCTCATACTCGGAAAAGAAATCATCGGACCAGGTCATCCTCATGGACTCGCGCTGAATGAGGACGAAATGCACCCGCTCGGTCGCCTCCTTCAGCAGGGATGCTCGGGCTTCGGAATCCTTGTCGTCTTCCGCGTCGAATGCCTTCAATCCATCCAGTGCCTTGACCATCTTTTTGCAGGCGACGAAGTAGGCCTCGCAGGCTTCCTTGAGGATCTCGGCGGCTTCAGGCGTGTTGGTCTCGATGAAGGGGTTCAATGACGTTTGTCGCGGAGGGTCAGAACCAGGCTTGCCGCCAGAGCGACTGCCGCAAGTGAAGGAAGCCAATCCCTGGACGAGGAAGACACAAATGGTGTCAAAGCAAACAAGGCGAAGGCGACGGCAGCAAGGACAGCCGCCAGAGAGCGTTTACTCGAAACCATGTTTCTCGCTTCCATGGAACGGAAAATAGCAGGCTGTTACAAATTGTCGCGACCATTTCGTTGGTTCTGGCTTCGCGGACAGACTCAGTTCTTGCAAGACACAGCCGTCAGGGTCTTTCGGTGGTCTTCCTTCCTGCAAATGGAATCAAGCAGGCTGGCGGCATAGTCTTCGCGACTGATGGAGTCCTTTGAAGTGACTTCGTTGAGTGCGCAAAGTTGATATCCGACTGGTGATGCTTCGGTCAGTGTTGGTGCGCGGAGGATCGTCCAGTTCCAGGTTGTTTGACCGTGAATCATCCTTGAGGCCTCAAGCATGTCAGTCACCGAGTAGGGGGTGACCCAGGAGATGACCGTCCCGAGCATCTTCAGGAGTTTCTGTCGCAAGGTGAATCCCTCGCCTTCTTCCGGCTCGACCGTGATCTCGCCGGCGGTGAAGACCAATCGCGTGACCTGATGGACGGCTGTGGCCTTGGAAAGGGAGGTGATCAACTCCGTTGCCTTCAAGTCGTGGACTGAGATGAGAATGGTCACGACGGCATCACATCCATCGAGAGCTTTGGAGAGCGTTGCTTCATCCGACACATTCTTCGTAGGGAACAAGGTCAGCGACGCCTGGTCCTTGAACTCATCCAGCTTGTGTGCGGAAGCATTACGAAAGACGGCGTTCAACTGGTGGCCGCGACGGAGGCCCTCCCTGACCAGATGGACACCGGTCTTGCCGGATGCTCCTAGGATGGCGATACGCATGAGGCAGATGAATCAGGGTTGGATGAATGCATTGAATTAGGAAGGCAGGAATTTTGGAAACAAGACCTCTCCCAAGAGGGAGATTCGCTTGCTACTCCGTGCCATCCTTGAAGGCGCTGATGATGTTGCCTGTTGGCTTGGGGCCGCTTCCGGGTTGGAGGTACCAGGTGCGGGTGGAAGGTCCATGGACGAGGATGTTGTTGGTCACCTCGACCTCGGAAGGATTCTTGAATTGCTGCCCACCGGCGGTCACCAGGATGAGATGGGGGCGGTTCTCGTTCGGGCGGGCATCGATGACATTGCTGTCAATGGACACCTTGCTGGAGCTGCTGAGCACCATGATGACGCCGTTGTTCTGCTTGAGGGAACCACCGCGGATCAGGTTGCGGGAAAGGCGGATCCCAGAGGAATGATCCTCCACGTGCAGGGCTTCGGATCCATAATTCTCGATGATGCAATGTTCCACCGTGGCATCCTTCACATTGGCGAATCCCACTGCGAATCCGGCACCGGCACTCTTGCTGAGATTATCGCGGAAGACGCAGTTGCGGACGAGGACGTCGCTCATCTTTCCCTTGGGTGAATTGAACTCCAGATCCGAGGCGAGATTCTTTTCAAAGACGCATTGCTCCACGCGGACAGCCTTCAAGGTCCCGGTGGCGTTGTTGGCCTGAAACAGTCCGAAATTGCAGTCCGTGACGCGGAGTCCCTTGAGCTGTAGTCCGCTCACGGTTCCCACCCCGACCTGGATGGCATGGCAGTAACCTTTGGGGAACTTTGATTTGCCTCCGTTGATGTGGCAATCGATCAACCGGATGTCCTTGAGGTCCCCGAAGATGGGAAACATCACGATGGGGAAGGAGGCATTCCGGATGACGCTTACTCCCCTCATTGCGGCTCCACTGCCGAAGCGAAGGAACTCACGGTGTTGGTTTTCCTGCCCAGAGGTGTGGAGCAGAAAGCGGGTCTCTTCTCCTTCACCTTGCAGGGTGGCCCCGGATGGTATCTTCAGCTGCGCCTGGGTTAGACTGAGCCTGTAGTCCCCCGCTGGAATCCACAGGATGTCTTCCTCTGAGAGGGAAGCGAGTGCCTTGCCCAATTGATCACGGTTGTCTGTCTGACCGTCTCCGACACCGGAGTAGGGAGGTGCCGAAAAATCGACGACCCTGGCAGCTGCGTTGAGCTGTATCAGGATCAGCGCAAAGGCGAGGGGTATCAATGAGATGGAGGAACATAGATTCATGCTTGCAGGTGGCCTTCAGGCTACATGAAGTGGGTCCGATAATCACGCAGTTGGTTGCTTGTGAAATCGACCTATTCGATTTCTGGCTTTGGAGGCATTTTCGTGAACTCAAGAATCTGGCCCTGGTCTCCATCGAACAGGGTAAAGATCAGGCTTTCAACGGCTTCAGGAGAACCATCGTGATGACGGCGATTCGGCAGAAGATCGTGGCAGGGGAGGGTTGGGTGTTCATCGAGTGGTCTGATGGTTTCGCGTCGTTGAGCCCGGATCTTTCACCCGATTCAACTACTACGAATGCTCAACCTGCCTGCGGTGAAAGCGGAAGAACACGACAATTGTAACAAGTGGAAGGATCCAACCACCTGCCAACGCTGAGGCAACTGTGTTGTTGTCAAAGCGCATGCTGGGATCTTCCCGAAAGGCTTTTGTTGATTGTGGAGACGTGACCCCTGAGACTTCAAGGCCGTCGTGACTTGATGGCCGGTTTCCCCGGGTTGGCACCCGCGGCTACATGCGATGACCTCTCCGAGGTCGTTGAAGTGGGTCCTCTTGGCAAGAGGACCCTACCTGGGTGGTAGGGACGCATCGCCGTAGGTGTCCCAATTCAGATCGGATTCACATCCGATTCTACCCTCTTGTTGGTCAACCAGCCCGTTCGGAGAGTTCCTTTTTGAGTCTCAACTGACCGCAGGCGGCGTCGATGTCATGTCCCTTTTCGCGACGGAGGGTGGTTCTGACTCCCAGTCTTCCCAGTGCGCGGTGGAAGTCCTTCTGCACCTTTTCGTCCGGGCGTTCCCATTCGAGGCCGTCGACCTTGTTGTAGGGGATGAGGTTGACCTTGGCGTGCAGGCGGTTGGCGAGGGCGCCCAGGGGCTCGACCTGGTCCATGCCGTCGTTGACGCCCTTGATGAGGATGTATTCCAGGGTGATGACCTTGCCCTTTTGTTTGCGGAATAAGTCACAGGCATCGGTGAGTTCCTCGAGGGGATACTTGCGATTCACCGGCATGATCCGGCCTCGAACTTCGTTGGTGGCACCGTGGAGTGAAATGGCGAGTCCGAACTGCTGGGGAACTTCCGCCAGTTCACGTATTCTAGGAACCAGTCCACTGGTGGAGATGGTGATGCGGCGTGCGCCGATGTTGCCTCCCCAGGGGGCATTGAGGAGGGTCAGTGCCTTGTAGAGGTTCTCGAAGTTGGCCATGGGTTCACCCATGCCCATCACCACGATGTTGTTCACGGCGCGGCGATCTCCGGAGTTGTCGATCTGGTCCGCATTGCGTGCATACCAGCGTTCCACGGACAGGACCTGCTCGACGATCTCATGGACGTGGAGGTTGCGCTTCCAACCATCGAGTCCACTGGCGCAGAATTTACAGCCGTAAGCGCATCCGACCTGGGTGGAGATGCAGAGGGTCCTCCGCGTGCTCTGGTCGCCATCCTCCGAGGGATTGGCGGGAATCCAGACGCTCTCGATGTAGGATCCGTCCGCGAGTTTCCAGAGGAACTTGCGGGTGGTGTCCTTCGAACCCGTGACGGTGGTGGGCTCGAAGGACGAGATGGTGAGTCGTTCAGCGAGTGCTTCGCGTAACGACTTTGGAAGGGAGGTCATGGACTCCCAATCCGTGACCGACTTGTCGTAGACCCAGTCAAGGACCTGATCCACGCGGTAGGACTGAGGTGCCAGCTCGGCGAGGGCCTCTACAATCTCATCACGGCTCAGGTCTTTGATGTCGGGCTTCAATCGGTCTATTCCTTGTAGAACTGCTCGGTGTAATCCTGGACCATCCGGATGGTGGTGAATTCAGGAACGAGCGTGGCCATGGTGTGGCGGATCTTCTGGATCCACTGGTGCGGGATGCCGTTGGCGTCGCGGTTGTAGAAGCTGGGGATCACCTGTTCGACCAGGGTCTTGTAAAGGTTGTCGGCATCGACGTTGTCCTGCTCCTCGATGGATTCGGGATGATTGTCCTCGCCGATGGCGAAACCGTTCTCACCATCGTATCCCTCGCGCCACCAGCCATCGAGGATGCTGAGGTTGAGACAGCCGTGGACGCTGCACTTCATGCCGCTGGTTCCGGATGCCTCCAGCGGGCGTCTTGGGTTGTTCAGCCAGATGTCGCAACCGGCCACCATCTGCCTTGCGACCTGCATGTCGTAGTTCTCGATGAACACAAGATGGCTGTGGAGCTCGGTGAACTTGCTGAGGTGGATGATGTGCTGGATGAAGCGCTTGCCCTCGTCGTCGCGTGGGTGGGCCTTTCCGGCGAAGATGAACTGAATGGGGCGCCCCGAGTCCTTAACCAGTCCCACAATCTCCTCAAAGTTCTTGAAGATCAGAGGGGCACGCTTGTAGGTGGCGAAGCGTCGTGCGAATCCAATCGTCAGGGCATCGGGATTGAGCAGTCGGTCAAAGGTGATGAAGTCCTTGGTCTCGTCGTGGTGTCCCTGGAGGAGGAGGCGGCGACGGGCGAACTCGATGAGTTCCCTGCGCAGCTTGTAGCGCATGGCCCAGATCTCCTCATCGGAGATGAAGTTGGGATCCTCCATCTTCTTCCAGAACTCGGGCTCATTCCAATAGTCCTCAAGATAGATCTCGGAGGCGGGCTTGCCCTCCGTGAGGGCGAGCTTGTTGCGCCACATGCTCCGGGCGGAACCCTTGGTCCATCCCATGAGGTGGATGCCGTTGGTCACATGGCCGATGGGCACCTGGTCCACCGGGCGGTCCGGATAGAGGCTGGTCCACATCTCGCGGCTGACCTGTCCGTGCAGTTCGCTCACGCCATTGGCGGCCTTGGAGAACTTCAGGGCCAGCACCGTCATGCAGAAGGATTCATTCACGTCACCGGGGGTGACGCGGCCGAAGTCCATGAACTCCTCAAGACCCAGTCCCAGCGACTTGAGGAAGCTGTGCCCCGCGTAGTCGATCAGGTCCGAACTGAAGCGGTCATGCCCGGCTGGAACGGGGGTGTGGGTGGTGAAGAGGCACTGCGCGGTGGTCTCCTTCTGTGCCTCCTCCATGGATTTGCCCTCGGCAAGCTTCTCACGGATCAGCTCCAGAGTGAGGAAGGCGGCGTGTCCCTCGTTCATGTGATAGAACGAGGGGGTGATGCCCAGTTCACGCATGAGCTTGACGCCACCGACACCGAGGAGGATCTCCTGCATGATGCGGGTGGTGCTGTCGCCTCCATAGACGCGCAGGGTGAGGTCGCGATAGCGGTCCTGATTCTCGGGCAGGTTGGTGTCCAGCAGGTAACAGGGGCAGCGGCCAACGTTCACCCGGAAGGCGCGGAACTTGACCGTCGCCATGGCGATGTGCACCGAGCAGATGACGGGGTCGCCCTTGGCGTCGAGCACGGGTTCGACAGGGAGGTTCTTGGGGTCGAGCAGCGTGTAGTATTCGGTCTGCCAGTTCTCGTGGTTGATGGCCTGCTGGAAATAGCCTTCACGATAGAAGAGGCTGATGCCCACGAAACCCAGCCCCAGGTCGCTGGCAGCCTTGGTGTGGTCGCCGGCGAGCATGCCGAGGCCGCCTGCCGCAATGGGCAGGGTTTCGTGAAATCCGAATTCCGCGCTGAAGTAGGCCACGGGCCGCTTAAGCGTGTGGGCAGCATGGTTGGCCGCCCAGGTGCCCTTTGACTCAAGGTAGGCGTGAAAGCGATCCAGGGTGCGCCGGACCTTGGCGGTAAAGGCGTCGTCGAGGAGCCTCACCTTCAGTTCGTAGTCGGAAAGCTCGCCGAGCACGGCCACGGCGTTGTGGTAAAGCGTGGACCAGGCCCGGGGTGAGAGTTCCTGGAAGATTTCCTGCGAATCCTGATCCCAGGTCCACCAGAGGTTGCGGGCAAGGCGGTGGAGGCCTGATGCGAGTTCACTCAGTTCGGCAGGTGAAGGAGTGGTATTTTGGCTCATTTGCGTTTTGGGTTGTTACAGAAGTTTCCTGTGCCGCGGCAAACGCTAGCAGGACGGGAAAAAAGGTGAAGCGAATGTGCAGCGAAATCCGCGAAAGACATTCATCAATCTCCGCGTGTTCCGGAGAACCTTTCAGAATGAAGCAGCATTTCCTCGGGTCGCAAACCCTTCTTGAACTTCTCTCCGAAACCGGAGTTGTTCGGATCGTAGCCCTCGATTGAATACTGGACGGAACGATCCGGGATGTCGTCCTCATTCCCCAATGCCCAGAGGATTCCATTGATGGCCAGTCGGACCATCGCGGGTTCCTTGAAGTCAAAAGGGTGTGCGGTGGTGGAGAAGAACACGCGAGCCTCCTTGCCCGGAGCCGCAGCATAGGTCTTGGTCCATGCCGTGGGGTTGGTCATGGGGAAGCCCTTGTCGGCTGCCTTGGACTTCAGGGCGCGACCGCTCATCAGTGCCGTGATCGGTCCGTGGACGGGATAGCCATTTCCGTCGATGTGGTAGAGCCACGAATAGGCCTTGAAGGGGGTGATTCCCTTCAGGATGGGATGGCCCAGGTTCCCGGCATCGATGGACACCTCCGTCAGGAACTCGTGTCCATCGCCGAAATGTCCATGGTGGGTGATCCAGTTTTGACCAAGGAGATCGGCGATCTTGTCTCCCTTCCAACCCCATTGGGCATTGGGATGATTGTCGGGATACTTGAAGGCATGGGTGGCGGTCCGGAATCCGACAACAGGCCTGCCGGACTGCACGTAGTCGAGGAAGTGGCGGAACTGGCCCTCGGGTAGTTCACGAAAGCGGGTGAAGAGCACCATCAGGTCGGCATCGCCAAGCGCCTCCATGCCGGTGATCGAAAGGGCGTTGTTGGGATCAATCCGTCCCTGCTTGTCCAGAGAGAAGCAGACGGTGACGGCGTATCCGAAGTGTTGGTTGAGGAGCCTGGCCAGCAGGGGCATGGATTCCTCCGATCGGTATTCCTCGTCGCCGGTGATGAACACCACATGCGGCGCGTCGGGTTTGCCGGGCAGGTGGGCGACGCCTTCGGGAATGCCTAGGGGATAATGCTCCAGGATCCTGGCACGTGTATTGAGGGGCAGGGACTTCCCGTCCGGGAGCGTGAATTCGGCAAGGCGTGCCACGAAATGCGTGTCAACCTCGGGAGCGTCATTGCCCCAGGCATTGCGGATGTAGGTCAGGACACCCGCCATCTCGTCGTGGGACAGGGTGTCGCGGAAGGAAGGACATCCCATGGCGGGAGGCTCTCCCTTGGACTTGCCGGCGGAAGGCAGTCCATTGAGCAGCACCAACCCGGCCCGACCCGGATCACCGTGCACCCACCGGCTTCCGTCGAGGACCGGAGCCCCGGACTTGGGTTCCGAATGGCAGGTGGCGCAATGTTGACGGAACAGGTCGCGCCCGAGAGCCAGCTTGGCTGGTTCGATGCGAAAACGGTAGGCGACGGGAAATCGGTTCAAGACCCTCTTGAGCGCCTCGTGGCTTTGCTCCCGCAGCTTGGGACCGATGCGTTCCGCCAGCAGCATGCGGTTGGCGTGCTCCTGGGAAAAGCGGTTGGCTGCGGGGTTGTCCATGGAGAGCTTGATCGCGGCCTCCGCCAACCACATGAAATGTCCCTCATCCCAGTATTGTTCCGGAATCTCCAGCGCGGAGGCGAACGCCACGGCCGTGTGCTTTTCCTTCATCGTTTGCCGTACCAACATCCCAAACGCGTCCTTCTCATGTCCTTCAAAGTGAGGGAGCGAACGCAGCACGGCATGCTGGACCACGAGGGTGGGATCACCCGTTCCTTCCAAGCGATAGTTCGTGGCCTTCCCAGGGGGGATGGCTTCGCGCCTCATGACCTTGCCGAGCGAATCTTCAATGATCAGCTCCAGTGGGCTTTGGGGCTGGTCCCCTGTCGGCATTCTCCATTCAAGGAGGTCGATGGGGCGGGGGGACGGAAAGGAGAGGCGAAGCCCGATCCGGGTGGGTAAGTCCCCCTTGGGAGCCTGGCTGAAGCGGGACGCCTGGAACGAGAGGGGAAGTCCTCCGCCCGTCACCTTTACCTGTAGGTCTGCAATGGGGAAGGAAAGGTCTTCGGTCAGGATCTCGATCTCCTTGCCGTAGAGCTTCTCCTCCCTGGAGATGGCAGTCGGGACCTCAAGCAGGAGTTTCGTGGTGATCTTGTAGAGTTCCTCGAGCGACTCACGATTCGAAGCGAGAGGCACGGCGTCAAAGAGATCGGTCAGGTAACGGGAGCTGGCCCCGGTCACGACCAGAACCTCATTGAGCGAGTCCTCGGAATCCATGAGGCAGGCCCATGCCGTGCGGCGTGCTTCCGGGGTGAATCCCTCACGGGCCAGGGTGAACAAGGCGTCGCGGTGGCTGCGGAGTTTGGCGGGCGTCCTGCCGAGCAGTTGGGCGGAAAGGGCGGCGGACTCACCTTCCGTGGCCGTCCTGAGGGATTCAATCAGGGCCGGTGTGGATTCCTGCGCACGGGCGGGTGCAACGGCCAGAAGACAGAGGAGGCCCACGATGAGGCAGGTTGCTCCGGAGTTTCGGATGGAAGGGCGGTTGGACGAAAGGTAAGACATGAAAAGGCGAGAATGATGCAAGAAATGCGGGGCAGACAACGTAGAAATCAGACCGACAAGGCCAAGAAGGGTTCAAATAAGATTGAACCCACGTTTTTATACAACCTAGATTCCGGCCCGTGGAACCCATCCACTACCTCACAGTCATCGCCGTTTCGTACCTTCTCGGCAGCCTTCCGACAGGGTTTGTCGCCGGAAAGCTGAACGGGGTGGATATCCGCCAGGTGGGCAGCGGCAACATGGGTGCGACGAATGTCTTCCGTACGCTTGGGAAAGGATGGGGAATCGCCGTGCTGCTGGTCGACATGCTCAAGGGCGTGGCCGGGTGCATTGTGGCACCCATGGTGGCTGTGGCCGTGAAGGAAACCGGGCCTGGAGCGACGGTTGAGAATCTGTCCTTCCTTGCCGGAGTCTGTGCGATCCTCGGTCACAACTTCACGATCTGGCTGGGGTTCAAGGGAGGGAAGGGCATTGCCACCACGGCGGGTGTCCTCATGGTCCTGATTCCCAAGGCCCTGGGAGTGGCGCTGGTGGTCTGGATCCTGACCTTCATCATCAGCCGCTATGTATCAGCTGCGTCGATTGCAGCGGCGGCGGTGTTGCCCGTAGCCACGCTCTTACTCGAGAATAACCCGGTCATGGTCTGGATCACGCTCGGCCTGAGCACCATGGCCATCATCAAGCACCGGACCAACATCGCGAGGCTCAGGCAGGGAACCGAGCACCGCTTTGGCAAACCCAAGGAAGGCAAGACATGAAAATCACAGTTCTCGGAGTGGGTGCCTGGGGTACGACCCTGGCAAAGATCCTTCATGAGGGCGGACATCGCCTCACCCTATGGGCGCACAACCCGGAACGGCTCGATGCCATCAAGAGCGCAGGACGGAATGACCATTACCTTCCCGATGTGGAACTCCCTTCCGACTGGGAGGTCGAGAAGGATCTGGGCAAGGCCGTCCGCCGGTCGGATGTCATTGTGGTGGCGGTCGCCTCCAAGGCATTCCGCAAGGTGCTTTCCGGCTTTCAAGGCTTTGGCGGAACGGTCGTGACCTGCACAAAGGGGATCGAGTTTGATTCGGGGCATACGATGTCCGGCGTGGTGGAGTCGCTGCATCCGGACGCCTCCGTGGCGGCGCTTTCCGGTCCGACACTCGCCCTTGAGGTGGCCAGGGGCATCCCGGCCGCCATTGTGGCGGCCAGTGCCAGCACGGAGACCGCGGATCTGGTACAGGGGCTTTTTCACCGGCCGTCCTTCCGGGTCTACACCTCCAATGACATTCTCGGCGTGGAGCTGGGAGGTGCCCTCAAGAATGTGATCGCGATTGCGGCGGGCGTTGGTGATGGACTGGGCTTTGGCGACAACACCAAGGCGGCCCTCATCACGCGCGGCATCGTTGAGATCCAGCGGCTGGGTGAGGCCTGTGGCGCGGATGCCGAGACCTTTCAGGGACTGAGCGGCATCGGGGACCTGACGGCCACCTGTTTCTCGAGGCTGAGCCGAAACCGGAATTTCGGGGAGCGCCTCGGAAAGGGCGAGCAGTTGACCCACATCCTTCTGGACACACCCAATGTGGCGGAGGGTTATCCGGCCGCCTGCTCGGCCCGGCAGCTGGCCCAGAAGAAGGGTGTCTCCACCCCAATCATCAACGAGGTTTATTCGATGCTCTACGACGGCAAGGATCCGGCTGAAACGGTCCGGTCGCTTCTTGAGCGGGAGTCCAGGCCGGAGTAGCCGGCAGGGATCCTCGCGGATCAGACCTCCTTCTTCACCAGCGTCGGACGCTGTGCCCACTCCGGATTCGGATCCGGATGATCGAGAGTGTAGTGAAGTCCGCGGCTTTCTGGGCGCTGCATGGCGCAGTCGACAATCAGTTGTGCCACGGTCGCAATGTTGCGCAGTTCCAGCAGGTCGCTGGTCACGAGGAAGTCCCAGTAGTATTCCTGGATTTCCTCCTGGAGGTTGAGGATCCGTTTCCGGGCCCGTCTCAGTCGCTTGGTCGTGCGCACGATGCCGACGTAGTCCCACATCAGTCTCCGGATCTCATCCCAGTTGTGGGAGACCACAACGAGTTCATCCGCGTTGGTCGCGTTGCCGGACTGCCATGGAGGGAGTGGGATCTCCTCGCCTTCGGCAAACTTCTGATCCGTTGCGGCCAGTTCCGCGCGGTGGGCGGCGACAAGTGCCTCGAGCAGGGAATTGGAAGCCAGGCGGTTGGCTCCGTGCAACCCGGTGCACGCGACTTCGCCAACGGCATAGAGTCCGACAATGTCCGTCTCGCCATTGATGGTCGTGCGGACACCTCCACATTGGTAGTGCGCTGCAGGAACGACCGGTATGGGTTCCTTGGAGATGTCGATTCCGAAGTTGAGGCAGGTGTTGTAGATGGTTGGAAAGCGGTCGATGATGAACGGGGCCGGCTTGTGGGTGATGTCGAGGCAGACATTCTCGGCACCCGTCCGCTTCATCTCGCTGTCAATGGCCCGGGCCACGATGTCGCGCGGGGCCAGGGAGGCCATGTGATGAATCTCATCCATGAACTCCTCACCCTGGTTGTTCTTCAGGATGGCGCCTTCACCCCTCACCGCCTCACTCACCAGGAAGGTCTTCGCCTTGGGATGGTAGAGGCAGGTCGGATGAAACTGGATGAACTCCATGTTCGAGATCGTGGCGCCTGCCCGATAGGCCATGGCGACCCCGTCTCCCGTCGCGATGTCGGGGTTGGTCGTGTAGAGATACACCTTGCCGCAACCGCCACTGGCCAGGAGTACCACCGGTGCGGAGTAGGTCTCAACCTGACCGGATTCCTTGTTCAGGACGTAGGCTCCAAGGCAACGGTTGGGCATCGCATAACCGAGCTTCTGGGTCGTGATGAGATCCACGACGAAATGATTCTCAAAGACATCGATCTTCGGTGACCGTGCAATGGCATCCAGAAGGGCACGCTCGATCTCGCGACCGGTCATGTCCTTCGCATGGAGGATGCGACGTTTGGAATGCCCGCCCTCCTTGCCGAGGTCATAGGGCTGGGGATCGTCACAATCGACGTCCTCCCGCTGCGAGAAGACCATGCCCAGCTCGATGAGTTCGCGAACGCGGTCGGGACCTTCCTCAACAATGATGCGGACGACCTCCTGATCACAGAGTCCGGCTCCCGCCTCCAATGTGTCCTTGACGTGATCGTCGACGGAATCGGTCGGCGACATGACGGCGGCGATGCCTCCCTGGGCGTAGTTGGTGTTGGAATCCGCCCGGCTCTTCTTGGTGAGGATCGCGACGCGACCCTTCATTGATGCCTTGAGGGCAAAGGAGAGGCCGGCAATGCCGCTGCCGATGACAAGATAGTCGTATTGCTGGACTTCACTCATGCGATCAGGTCGGGCCGAGCCTAATCACCTCAACCTCGCGTTGTCGATCAAACGTGTCTTGCCGAAGCGCACGGCGAGCGCCATGTGGTTGCCTTTCACAACTGTGGAACATGGCTGCAAGGTTTCCGCATCAAAGAAGGAGACATAGTCCAGGGATCCGAGGGGGCATTGCTCTACCATCTTCTCCACCATCTTGCGCAGGGTGGCAGCGCGGGTCTTCTTCTTCTCCCTCACATACTCCCGGATCGCGCAGAGGCATTCCCAGAGGATGGTGGCCTGTCTTCTTTCCTCAGCGCTTAGGTATCGGTTTCTAGAGCTGAGCGCCAGACCATCGGGGTCACGAAAGGTGGGGGCGACCACGATCCTCAAGGGTTGGTTGAGGTCCCGAACCATGCGGCGGATCACGGCGGCCTGCTGGTAGTCCTTCTGTCCAAACACCGCAACTTCCGGAAGCACCAGGTTGAAGAGCTTGGTGACAATGGTGGTCACCCCCACAAAGTGGCCGGGGCGGGAGCCTCCCTCCATGTTCAGGGACAGCACATCCTCACGGACCACGGTTGTGGCATCCGGGCGGTAGACGTCGTCCACGTTGGGAGCGAAGACGATGTTCACGCCGGTGGACTTGCAGAGCTTCAGGTCCGTCTTCTCGGTGCGGGGATAGGAGTTGAAATCCTCGTTGGGGCCGAACTGGGTGGGATTGACGAAAAGACTCGTGATGACGATGCCTTGATCACCCACCTCCCTGCGTGCCCGCTTGACCAGGCTGAGATGACCTTCGTGCAGGGCACCCATGGTGGGGACAAAGGCCACCTTCAAGCCCTGCTGGCGGAGTTCCAGCGCGAGCTTCTGCATGCTTCTGGGTGAGCGGATGACCTGCATGGGAAAAGAAACAGCCGCGAAGGACATGTCCTCCGCGGCCTGTGGAAAATGGGTCCGGTCAGCCCTGCTTGAAGAACATGGGTGCCCCTTGGGGCATCTCATGGGCGCACGGCTGATTGGTTGGTGCGTCCGGTTGGGCCTCGTTCGGCGTGACCAGATTGTTGGCGAGCATGTAGGCCTCCACCTCCTCACCGCTGACGTCGGCGAGCATCTTGTCGTTCACGACGACACATGGGCTGAGCATCTGTCCGCTCTTCTCGATCATCTCCTGGCGTTGGGCCGGATCATTGATGATGTCGCGGTCTTCGTAGGGGAGGTCGTACTTCTTCATGATCGCACGCACTCCCATGCTCCAACCGCAGCTGGGTTTCAAATAGGCTATGATTTTCGGCTTTTCCATATCGAGTTCTTGTTGAAAGAATCTGAACTTACTCCGATTTGTCCCGGCTGCAAGTCCGCGATATGAAGAGTGGATTTGATTTTTCGGGTAGGGACCGTCGCTCCGCGCGGTCCTGTGCTGCGGACGGGGTTGAAGAATGTGCTGGTGCGTAGGGAAGCAAGGCTCGGGCGCTCGCGGAGCGATCGCCCTACCTGGTGAACATCCTCTACTTGAACATCGGGTGGTTTTCGTCGCCGCGGGAGAGGACGTAGGCCAGCAGGTCGAAGATTTCCTCCTCCTTGAGCACGTTCACGAGGCCGGCGGGCATCATGGAGGTCTTGGAGGGTTCGATCGACTTGATGCGCTTCCGGTCAATGTTCTCCATGGCACCCGGATCAAACATGTTGGTGTTCACACGGACGGAATCCCCGGAAAGGTTGGCAATGCGCCCAGTGACCTGGGAATCGTCGTTCATGGTGATGACGATGGAGCCATACTGGTCACTGATCTCCTTGCTCGGCTCGATGATCGACTCCAGGAGGTCTCGAGCGCTGAAACGTCCTCCTGCCGCCGTGAGGTCGGGTCCGATGGAACCGCCTGCCTCCTCGTAGCGGTGGCAGGAGAAGCAGGCCACGGCACCGAACATGGAACGTCCACGCTCGAAGTCGCGTCCCTTCTCAAGGGCTTTCTCCGCCTTGCTGGCGAGGTCCGACACGGTCCAGTTCTTGTAGAAGCCGCGTCCTGCAATCTCGGAGAGCAGGGCAGAGGCCTTGATCGGGTCCACCTCCTCTGGCTGGTATTCGAGAATCTCCTTGAGGGCCGCCTTCTCGGATTCGCTCAGGGTGGCGACGGCGTCCTTCTTGATGGAGGCGACAAAGGCGGTGAAGCTGGCGCCACCGCGGTAACCGGCCGCCTTGTGGAACCAGCGGAAGTAGTCCTTGCGCAGCGGCAGGGTCCAGCCCGTCTTCAGGAGACGCAGATTCTTGGCGAGGGTGATCTGCTCTTCCTGGGAGGCGGCCGCCTTCAGCAGTGCGACGCCCTTGGCCGCGGTGGAAGGTGCCTGGAGGTAGGTCATCAGCTCGGTGAGTTGTTCATTCAAGGGGCGATTGGGAGTGGGGTAGACGGCGTCAAAGCGGGCGGCAACCTGCTTCTTCGTGGCCTCATCGGGCTCTCCCATGCGGACGAAGGCCAAGCCATAGGCACGTACCAGTGCCAGCTTGTGATGAGCGTCGAGCGCCTTCCAGTCGATTCCGGCCAGTTGCTTCAGGAGTCTTGGCTGAAGCGACTTGTCACCCGTGCGGGCAAGTGCGATGGCGGCATGGATGGCAGCCACCGGATCCTTTTCCGAAAGGGCCTTTTCAGCCCACGTTCCTGAAGGCTGGTGTTCGATGGCGACGCGTGCCGCATAGCGGATGAAGCGGTCCTTGTGATTGAGATGGGGCCATGCGGTCTTCACGGCGGAGGCATCCTGCTTCCCATGGAAAGACTCGAGGGAATGGCGCAGCTTGGCGAGCTGGGTGATGACCGGTTTTCCGGTAAGGGGTTTGGTGGAATCCTTGCCCGTGTAGGTCACCCGATAGAGGGCGGACTGGACGCGCCGCCCGCCAATAGCGAAATACATGGCCTTGTCCTTGGGATTGACCACGATGTCGGTGAGGGGAAGGGGTTGTCCGGTGATGAACTCCTCGAACTCCGCCTTGTAGCTGGCTCCGTTCGGTTTGAGGTGAACTGCGTAGAGCTTTCCGTAGGACCAGTCATTGATATAGAGGGCTTCCTGATATTTTTCCGGGAAAGCGGCGCCATAACCAAAGACCACACCTGTCGGGGAACCCGGGCCGATGTTGATGGTCGGAGGAACGGAGTCGGCGAAGTAGGCGGGCCATTTGCCGGAGCCATTGCGCCATCCGAATTCGGCTCCGCT
>CAZKNW010000021.1:0-18073 GCA_964554035.1 uncultured Verrucomicrobiota bacterium | reverse complement strand
ATGCCGACGGCGATGAATCCAAGATCCTTGCCGATTGCTCCTGCGGTGGGTTCGCTGGCCTGGGCACTGGCGAATTCCTCGAGAATCTCGGGACTTTTTTCCTTTTTGCCCAGTTTCAGGCTGAGGATCGTGTAGGCGATCAGGAGTGAAAACAGGATGCCGCCCTCAATCCGGTTGACGACGCGGTCCTCAAGCATCCAGGTCGCGAGCATGCTGAACAGGATCATGAGCGGGACGTGCACCTTGATGATCTCGAGCTGGATCTTGAGGGGCGAGATCAGTGCGGCCACACCCAGCACAAGTCCGATGTTGGCGATGTTGGAACCGACAATGTTTCCCACGGCGATGCCTCCGTTTCCGGAGAACGCGGCCTCCAGGCTCACGACCAGTTCGGGTGCGCTGGTGCCATAGGCGACGACCGTCAATCCGACGAGGAGGGGAGTCATCCCCAGGGAAAGCGCCAGTGCGGAGGCTCCCTGAATCAGCCATTCCGCCCCGAAGTACAAGAGGGCAAGGCCTGCCAGAAGGATGAGGATGGAAGTGACCATGGGGTGTTGACCAAGATGCAAACCTTACCGTCTTTTCAAATAGTTCAATCTAAAACCGGGAAAGGGGTGCTTCACCTGAGACGTCCCTCCAGTTTGCCATCGTAGCCGGTCAATTCGACATAGGCACTTCCGACGGATCTTCCGGAATCATCAAGGACATCGCAGGCGCCCTCCCAATAGTTGATCCCTCCGAGCCTGCCAATCATTTCCTGTCCTTGCACGAGGGGATTCAGGTGCAGTGTGATCTCTCGTTTTCGCTCAGGATCATCGATCTTGAGAACGAGACCCGCCGGGTATTCCGTCCCGGTCTCCGGGCTCTTCCATTTCCCTTTTGCCGTCCAGCTGAAATTGGAGGGTTTGATCGAGGTCGTCTTGGAATCCCGGTCGATCCAGTGAAGCCGCGACCATGGGTCGAAGCTGCCATCGGATCTCCGCATCAGGTAGACCATGATCTCCCGTCCGTCCTGCAGCTGTATGCTGGCCCAATCCCACCCCACCTGGTTCTGGTCGAGTTGGCTGCTGCTGATTTCATGGTCCATCCACGCCTGGCCATGGACCTCGTGGCGCGCACCCTCCCAGTCGAGGTTGCCGGTGAGTTCGAGACGGGGAAAGGTGAGATAGATGCTGGCGGCGGATCTGGCATCTCCCTTGCGGGAGATGCCTTCCTCTCCGAACTGCACGAGGGGCTTGATGGGTTTCAAACGGAAGGAGAAGCGCCCATCGCCCAACACGGAACCTGAAAGCTGGATCTGCTCCGGGGGCCCCGGCTGGCGTTTCAGGGTCCAGTTGCCATTGCGCAGGTCCAGGTCTTCCTCCTTGGCCCAGGCATCCCAGTTGTTTCGCTGAAAACGTTCCTCGTGAATGAACCTGCCGGTCTGGATATCCACAAGGGCCATGTGGGCGAGGAATAGTTCATCCTCGCCAAAGGCATCGGTCGGATGGGTGAGCGTGCGGTTTTTCTTATCGACACCTACCCGGAACCAGGTTGCCTGGAAACCAAAACGCCTTTCTTTGTTCTCGGTCCAGAGGTGTCCAGTCAGGTACCACCATTCGATCCGGTAATCGGGGTGGCTGCCGTGGTCACGGGGCAGGGTGACCTTGTATCCGGGTTCCGCGTACTTCCAGGGATCTGCAGCCCGGAGGTTTCCGGCCAGTAGGGCTGTGAGTGCGATGAGGATTCCGGTGTAATTGATCATTCTTCCCTTTCCGCCTTCAATCTTCCCGCCCATCGCCCGACACGCCACGCGGCGAAACTGCTGATACCCGTGATGAGGGTGGCGGTGAGCAGGATTTCCAGCCAGGGTATCCTGAAAGCCAGGGTCCACCCGAAGGATTGCTTGTTGATGACATAGATCAGGATCCAGCCAAGCGCCACGCTCAAGAGGGCGCCGCCCAGGGTGCCGGTGGCGGCCAGCAGTCCCCCTTCAAGGGCGACGGAACCTGCTATCCCCGCCCGCGACATGCCAAGCTCACGAAGGGTCGCATACTCCCGACGGCGTTCCACGCAGAGGCTGATGAGGGCCAGGGTCATGCCTGCCACGGCCACCGAGATGCCGATCCATTTCAGGGCATGGGTGATCGAGAATGTCTGGTGGAAAATACGCAGGACCTCCTCCCGTAGTTCCTGATTCAAGCGGATGACCAGGCCAGGGTGTGCGGCCTTGAGCCGTTCCCGGACCTTTCGTGCATCCACACCCGGTGTCATGTGGAGAGCGATGTTGAGAATGCGGTCGTCGTGATACCATTGCGCGAGCCTCCGTCGGTCGATCAGGATGGACCCCATCTCATTACCGTAGTCGGCGAAGACGCCCTCGATCCGCAGCGTCTTTGCTCCAGAAGGAGTTGAGACTTCAATGGACTCCCCTGGACGGGTCTTGAATCGCTGCATGAAGCTCTCGTTCACCCATGCTGGAGTGACGGACGTTTCCCGCGCAAGGTCCTTGTCTTCAGGCTCCTCCAACCAGAGAAGGTTTTCCCATCCCATGGATGAGGAACCCTCGGCCCCAACCAGGTAGGTGCGGGCTTCCCTGAAGGTGATGGGATACATTTGGCCCAGTTCGGCATTGGAGGCATCCGGATCCGAGGCAATGGCCTGCCATACCTCGGGCTCGATGCGGTTGGCGTTGGAGATGTTTCCGATGCCCCTCGGGGCGATGTAGAGATCGGCCTTCAGGGCATTGGAGATCCAGTGTTGCATCGTCGTCTCGAAACTTGCGAGCAGGATGCTCATGCCGCTCGCCATGCTGAAGGCCGCGAGCAGCCCGGCTGCGGCGAGGCGATGTCTTCCTGTGGGGCGTCTGAACTGGCTCCGGGCAAAGGTGAAGAGCGCATTGGTTCCATCCTTTTTTCCCCCGAGCGGGCGGAACAGGGAACCCACCAGGATGCTTGCCCCGACCAGGAGGCAAAGTGCGGCCGTGTAGCCCCCCAGTGGAAACGAAGTCTGACCCTTCAGTCCGAGCGGGGGCAAGAGCACCGCCGCGGCGCCTGCAACCAGAAGCCCCCATCCGAGGATCCGGTTCCTGAGCAGCGCCATGCCTCCGCCCCGGACTCCCCGCTGCAGAAGCTGGGCGGGAGGCGTGCTGGCCGCATCCCTTGCTGGAATCCAGCCCGCCGCAAGGCTTGCGAGCAGACCCGCAGCCAGGGCGAATCCTGCTTCAGCATGGTTCCATCCGGCCGCCTCCACGGTGTTGCTGAAATAAAGTGCGTTGATGGTGGAGGCGATGCCCCGAACGGCGAATTGGGCACCAACGAATCCCAGTCCAAGTCCCAGCAGGCTTCCCATCAACCCGAGCAGAAACGACTCGATCAACCAGGCAGCCCTGATATGACGCGGTTCCACACCCAGTGAACGAAGCGTGGCGATCTCGGATCGTCTCCGGGTGACGGCCGCCTCGAGGGCTTGCAGGATGAGATAGATTCCAACGAGAAGCGCGAGGCAGGATAGGACGGTCAGGTTGAGGCGGAATGCCTGGGTCATCGTGTCGCCTGCCTGGTTGAGTGAATCCGGTTCCTGCACAAGCCATCTCCCATCGGAACCAGAACCGAGGGCATCATGGACATCCGCCAGCCATTGATCCCGGAAGGAGCCTGGTGGGACCTTCACCTCAATGCGGTCCACTGCGTTCGGAAGTCCGGAGAGCGCCTGTACCGAAGTGATGTCCATCAACAACAGGTCATCCGGTGCCCTTACCCTGAGTTGTTCGTCGGGAAGGATCCCGGCGATGCGCAGGCTGCGCGGCTGGGTGTTCCAGATCAGTTCGATGACGTCGCCCTCGTGCCAGCCAAATTCGGATGACTCCCGTTGCGTGATGTAGGCTCCGGGCATCCTTTGATGCTCACCCCCCGCCTCCATCGAAGCCTGAAGGCCACCTGGTGGAACATAGTCCTCGTCCGTCAGGTAGATCAGGTTGGCGAGGGTGGGGAGGTCCAGTCCGACCACCTGGAACTGCCTCCCGAAAAAGCCGTCGCTGGAGGACTCTTCCGGGAGCGTCGCGGTGCTTTCTAGGACGGGGAAGAACAGGACGGGAAGATCACCGGTTGCCTCCCTGAGTCTGGGAAGGAGCCTGGTGTCCAGGCGTCCTGAGGGGGCAGTGATCATCAGATCATTCTCCCCGGTCAGGTTTTTCGCGAACATTTCGAAGCCGCTGACCGCGGCCCGGTTTGCGAGACGAATCGAGAAAAAGACGCCTACCCCGGTGGCGAGAGTCAGGATCAGGATCAGGGTGGAACCGGGTGACCGGCACCAGTGGCGCCAGAGAATCCGGGTCCAGAGCAGTTGGATCATCCACCAATTCATCCCTCGACAGGCTGCTTCGCGGGGGAGGATTCCCGTTGAATTCGACCGTCCTTCATGTGGATCACGCGATGGCAGATGCGGGTGGCCGCCTCGCTGTGGGTGACCAGCACGAGGGCGGTCTGGTGGCGTTGGGTGAGTGATTCCAGCAAGTTGAGAATGGTTTCCCCGGTCTGGCTGTCCAGGTTGCCGGTGGGCTCGTCGGCGAGGATGAGATCTGGTTGGTGAACGAGGGCACGGGCAATGGCCACACGCTGCATCTCTCCGCCGCTGAGCTGGTCGGGAAAGGCGTCCCGACGATGTTCAAGACCCACCTCTGAGACCAGTTGGGCCACAGCTTTGCTGCGTTCATTGGAACCTATCTCGAGGAGCTGTAGCGGAAACTCGATGTTCTCGCTCACTGTCAGAGTGGGGAGCAGGTGAAAGAACTGAAAGATGGTGCTGATGTGCCTGCGGCGAAAGGACGCCGCCTCCTCGGGCTGGAGCTGATCCAGGCGGGTTTCCCGGAAATGGATGGAACCATCACGTGGAAGGTCGATGCCTCCAAGGCAGTTCAGGAGCGTGCTCTTTCCTGATCCTGAGGGACCCATGATTCCCAGTCGCTCACCCTGATGGATGGTCAGGTCGACCTGGTTGAGCACTCTGGTTTCACCATAGGCATGAACGAGGGCCTGCACCTTCATCAAGGGCGTGGCGGGGAATGGGGTGGAATCGGGACATGGACTCATCCGGGCGCCAATATGCAGTGAACCCCGGGATGAGCAAACGGGAATGAATCTGAGACGACTTCAGGCATTCCCAACCGCGATGCCCTGCCGCTTTGCCAGATCCGCGAAAAGGCCGTCTCTGCGAAGGAGATTGTCGAAGGTGTCCATCTCGATCACTTCGCCCTCGCGGATAACCACGATCTTGTCCATTTTCTTCAGCGTAGACAACCGGTGTGCGATGCAGATGACCGTCCTGTGTTCGGACAAGTGATCAATGGCCTTCTGGACCTCAGCCTCAGACTGGGAATCAAGGGAGGCCGTGGCCTCATCCAAAACCAGGATCGGGGCGTTGCGGATGAAGGCGCGTGCAATGGCAATGCGTTGACGCTGGCCCCCTGAAAGCGTTGCTCCACGTTCGCCCACCTTGGTGTCGTAGCCTTCCGGAAGTCGCATGATGAAGTCGTGGGCAAAGGCGTCCTTGGCGGCAGTGATGACTTCTTCCTGCGTGGCGTTGGGACGACCACAGGCGATGTTCTCCGCCACGGTCTGGTCAAAAATCACGACCTCCTGGCTTACCAGCGCCATGTGATGTCGCAGATCCTCGATGCACGCCTTTCGGATGTCCAGCCCGTCGAGGAGCACGGCACCTTCGGTCGGATCATAGAAACGGAAAATCAGGTTCACGAGGGTGCTCTTTCCGGATCCGCTGTCGCCGGCGATGCCCAGCTTCATTCCCTTGGCGACGGTCAGGTTTAGGTTCTTCAGGACCGGTTGGTCGGTGTAGGCAAAGGACAGGTTCTGGAACTCGATGGACTTCTGGAACTCGCCTGGCTTGATGCCGTTCTCGGGTTCGTGGACGGAGGGCTCCTCCTTGAAAAGGTCCATGATCCGGTTCACGCCGACGCTGGTCTGCTTGAAGAGGTTGTGCAACCGGGCCAGCTTCTTCAGTGGCTGGAAGATGACGATCACGCCGGTCATGAAGGCGATCAGGTCCTCGATCTCCACGCCTGCCTTGAAGATGTAGACGATCAGCAGACCCACGCCGATCATTCCGATGGTCTCGGTGATTGGATTTACCAGTTCCCTTGCCTGGGCTCCCTTGATGCCGTGGTGGACGGATTCGTTGCAAAGGGCTCGGAAGCGGTCCATCTGGGGCTTCTGGAGGTTGTAGGCCTTCACCACGCGGATGGCTGCCAGCATCTCCACCATGAGGCTGGTCATGTTCACCTGCGCCTTGATGGTGCCCTGGGTGGCCTTGAATACCTTCCGGCCGAGGACGAGCAGGGGAACGACGCAGAAGGGCAGGAAGACGAAGGCAATGAGCGTGAGTTTCCAGTCCATGATCATCAGGACACTGAAGGCGATCAGGACGGTGATGGGTTCCTTGACGAGGTCGGAAAACCCAAGACTGAGGGTTCGGTAAAGCGTTGCCGTGTCGTTGTTCACCCGGGTGATCATGTCGCCCATGGTGGATTTGTTGAAATAGTCGAGGGATAGGGAGGTCAGCTTGGTCATGACGTCGACCCGGAGGTCATTGACGGCGCGCTCGCTGACCCAGGCGAGGCAATAGCTGCTGGCGTAGCCTGTGAAGCCGCGGGCGGCCACGAGCAGCGGTAGAATCAGGAGACCTCCCACAATCTGCCTCCAGTCGGGCTCCACTCCCATCCTGGGTAGCCATGGATCCGCCACCGCATCCAGCCGCTCGATGGTGGATTCCTTCAGCGCGGCGAAGGCGTCTTCCGAATTCTCTGCCTCCTCGACGACCTCTTCAGTCGGGTCCACCGCATCCATGCGCTCCACCACGGTCCTGGAGGCCCATATGAAGCTGGCATTGGTCAGGCTGAAGACAAACCCCAGCAGGACGCCCACGGCCGCCCTGCGCCAGTATTTGCGCAGGTAGGGCCATCCAAAGCGAAATGTGTGAAGCAGATACTGCATCTGGAACGCAGCGGGAGGCTGCGGCGCAATGCCCCATCTCGTCAACCTTCATCGGATTGCCTTCGAATTCCGGGAAACAGGGAAAAGCCTTGCCGGTTCAACCAGCTTTCCGGAACCTCGTGGAGCTCATGAGTGAACGGATGGTGACCGATGTCCTGACCAAACCCGACGCCGCGCTGGACCAGACGCTGCGCCCGGCGATCTTTGGTGACTTCACCGGGCAGGAGAAGGTCAAGGAGCGCCTGGAGATCTCGGTCGAGGCCGCCCAGCAGCGCAAGGAACCCATTGATCACATCCTCCTCAGCGGTCCTCCGGGACTGGGTAAAACCACGCTCGCCGGCATTATTGCCAAGGCCATGGGCGGCAATCTGAAGACCACCAGCGGCCCGACCATCGAGAAGGCGGGTGATCTCGCAGGGCTTCTGACCAATCTTGAGGAGGGCGATGTCCTTTTCATTGATGAGATCCATCGTCTTCAGAAGACCATTGAGGAATACCTCTATCCGGCGATGGAGGACTTCATCCTGGATATCATCATCGACCAGGGGCCCAACGCAAGGAGTGTCCGGCTTGGACTGCCACGCTTCACCCTGATTGGTGCGACCACCCGAAGTGGTCTCCTGACGACGCCCCTTTTGACGCGCTTCACGATCAAGGAGCGGTTGGACTATTATGTGGCTGACGATCTGCAGAAGATCATCCTGCGTGCCTCCGGCCTCTTGAACGTCTCCGTGAAACCGGAGGGTGCGTTCGAGATTGCCAAACGCAGCCGTGGCACACCGCGTATTGCGAACAACCTTCTTCGGCGAGTTCGGGATTACGCACAGGTCAAGGCGGATGGCGTGGTCACCGGTGAGATTGCCGACAAGGCCCTCTCCATGCTCGAGATCGATCAGTATGGACTGGACGAGATGGACAAGCGAATCCTGGAAACCATGATGGTGAAGTTCAATGGTCGGCCTGTCGGGATCAATTCCCTCGCTGTAGCGGTGGGTGAAGAACCAGACACCATCGAGGAAGTCTACGAGCCTTACCTGATCATGGAAGGCTACCTGAACCGCACACCCCAGGGACGGACCGCCTCAAGGCTGGCCTATGAGCGCTTGGGCATCACGCCCTCGGAAGGGGCACAGCAGGAGCTGTTGTGATGCTGTGGTGTGTTTTGGAGATCCGGAGGATCGAAAGAAGATAGCAGGTCGGCGTAAGCCACCGGATTCTATTCCCCAACACTCCCCAGCCCTGGAAGGGCGACACATCGCTGGCCTGCGGCTTCGTCCTTCGTAGGAGTCCATCTATGGCAACCGCCAATCCGGTAGAGATGTTTGGACAGCGAAGATCGGTTCATGGTTTTCACACAAAGGCACCAAGGAACGAAGCCCCCAGAGGCCTTGTTTGCAATTGCTTCAACTCCGCTTGGCGAGACTTGATCGCTGACCGTCGCAGTCCTACTCTAAGTCTGTAGATGTCATCCAAAGACGAAACAGTCAGACCCTGTGTCAGCGCCTGCGCGAATGCATCCTTGCAGGCGGATATCGAACGCGTCCGGAAGATGACTGTGGAGGAGCGCATCCTTGCAGCTTTCAGCATGAAGTCGAAGTTTGCGTGGCTGCAGCCTTCATCAGTGGAGAAGCAGGGAAATGAATTCTCCTGAAACCCTCCTGGATGAAGCGCAGGAGTGACCATGGGAAACGATGGAAACCGGTATGCTTTCTACAGATGGATTCATGGTCGTTCCCGAAGTGGTGGATACCAGGGCTCTTGAACAATTGATCCTGGAGGTCGACCGGGTTTTCGAAGAAGCGGGTTCGGTAAACGTTCGGAACGTCTTGAAGCGCTCATCCATTCTTCGCGAATTCGCCCACGGCCTGATCGAATCCGAATGGTTGCCTTCCGGGATGACTCCCGTGCGTGGGATCCTTTTCAATAAGACTCAGGAGCACAACTGGCCGGTTGCCTGGCATCAGGATCTGACCATTGCCGTGAAGGAGAGGGTGGGTGTCGAAGGCTACGACCCGTGGTCAGTCAAAGAGGGTGTCGTTCATGTTCAACCTCCGGTCGAAGTCCTTGCCAACATGTTGACCCTGAGACTTCATCTGGATGATGCGGATGGCTCAAATGGTGCCTTGCGGGTCTTGCCTGGGTCCCACCGGGAAGGAGTGATTTCTACGGAGGATCTTAAAAGCCGTTCCTTTGATGATGCCGTCGATGTGGATTGCAATGCCGGGGATGCGTTGCTGATGTCTCCTCTGCTTCTTCATTCCTCGCGAAGATCCCGGAAAGAAGGAAACCGAAGGGTTCTCCACATCGAGTATGCCGACCCGGAACTGCTGGATCGGCGGCTTCAATGGTACGTTGCGTGAAGGGATCAGTTGATTGTTTCGCCCCTCCTGCGCTTTCGCTTTCTTTGGGACCTCTTGTCCGGTGGCTGACGCGCACCGGCTATCCAGAACCGATCTAACCTCGAGCCCCGGAGGGGTGACACCGATCACAATCGGATTCCGGCTCCAGAATCTGGATTCGATCCTTTATACGGTCTTTCCCTTCCGTTTCCTCCAGATGAAGAAGCCGAAGATGAACATGGGCAGCCAGGCGAGCACGCTGACGGAGTTTCGGATGGTGGGGTTGGAAAAGTCGATCCAGGTGAAATAGTTCGATAACCCAATCGCCTCAGGCGTGTTGGCGAATTCACCCATGACCACTCCTCCATGGGCATAGGTCTGCGCAATGGCGACGCCACCCTTGGCGAGGAGCCAGCCCAGTGCCACTCCACCAGAAGCCAGATAGCCAACGGCGAGTCCTCCGACGGCGAGACCTCCCACGGCGGCCCCGGCAAAGCTCAGGATTCCCAGGCCGGCACCTCCGAAGGCAATGCCCCCGATCGCAACACCTCCCATGCTGAAGGGGGCGATGGCCACGCCACCCATGGCGGCGATGAGTCCATAGGCCTTGTCTCCAAAGGCAAACCAGCCGACTGCAGGCACGGACTTTCCGTCGGGTTTCTTTCCTGTGCTCATGTGATAGAGTGGAACTCCGAGGAAGGTGAGTCGGGACTTCATTTCCCGATGTTGGAAACGGTAGGCAGCGCTTTTCTCGAGTTCCGGATGGTCTCTCAGGGTATTCGCCTGGATCTGCCTGAACCGCTTGTTCCACCTCCAGATGAAGGTCAAGAGGGCAACCACATAGCAGATCGGAATAACCACCGTCAGGGCAATGCCATAGGGCCGGAGTGAAGCGTCTCCCTTGACCAGAATCATGACTGCGGCAACGAGGGCGACATTGAAGACCAGGGCAAGCAGCACGGCCTTCTTCGCGTTCTCCTTGATGAAGGAACGCTCCTCATCGGAATGCGTGTTGTCCAAGGCGCTCTTATAGCCGATCCACGCACCCAGCAGGCCGACCAGCGGACCGAGTGTGGCGCCGAACCATGCCGTCCCCGTGGCCGCCTTAGCCACGGCTGAGCCTTTCGTGGCTCCGCCTGCAATCGATGCTGCCTTGGCGGACGTGGCGAAGAAGGGAAGCGATGCCAGCACGGCTCCGGTAAAGGCCCGTCCAGGTCCCGAACGAATGAGTGCGGTCTCCACGAACTCCGTCACCGTGGCTTGAAGATACTTTCGTCCGCGGGCCAGTCGTTGTCTTGCATTGTCCTCGGTGATGTCCAGTGCTGCCGCCACGGCATCGATGGACTGTCCTTCGCGGTAATAAAGAATCAGCGGCTCGCGGTATTTCTCAGGAACCTCCTCCATGGATCGCCAGAGAAGGGCCTGCTCCTCTTCTGAAATGGCCTTGGCGCTCGGGAGATCGTCTTCGGTAGGTGTGTCCGAAAGGGAATCCAGCGAGGATGCCTTGTGCGTAGGGGTTCGACCGCTCTTGCGATGGGCGCTGTTGACGAGGTTTCTTGCAATGCCGCAGATCCATGACTTCAAGTTGCCGGGCTCCTTGAGGTTTCGGATCTGTTTCCAGGCCGTGACAAAGGTTTCCTGGGCCAGGTCCTCGCTGGAGGCCAGATCCCCGGTGCGGCTGTAGGTGATGGAGCAGATCAACGACTGGTAACGCCGGACGACCTCGCCAAAGGCGTCCTTGTTTCCATCGGCGCTCAGAAGCGCGAGTTCGGCGTCGGTCTGCTGATCCATGCGGCTGAAGATGTTCATAACAATTCCCCAGTGGTCCGCAAGGCCAGGGGTGTGACAGAAAAAATGAAATGTGGGCCGGGTGCCTGAAAAGTCCTGGGACAAAGGTAGGGCCCGTCGCTCCGCGCGGGCCTTGCCGCGGACAGAGTTTGAATGGCTGATGGGCGAAGGGAGGCTCTGCTCGGGCGCTCACGGAGTGATCTCCCTACCATTCTGTTTAGGGGGCCTGCCTTCAGGAGGTGAGGGATTGTCCTTCCAACCTTTCCTTCCAGTCCTTGAGCCATTCCCTTCCTTCCCAGCGGATGTGTTTCGGGATGAAGTGGACGTTGAGGAGGACGCCGTAGAGGGCGTAATCGGCATAGACCGGTTCTTCGCCGAAGAGAAATGGGGAGGCCTTCAGGGTGCCCTTGAAGGCATCGATGCCTTGGTAAAACGATGCCAGCAGGTGCTCCCTGTTGTTCTTCCAGTCCTCCACGCAGCCCCGGCCAAAGGAGCGTTCCTTGTGGCGGATGACGTTGGTCCTGGCAACGAGATCCTCAATGCCATCGATGTAAACCGCATCGACTGTCTTGAAGCCTACCCCTTCCAGGTCGTTCTCGATGTGGGCGATCAGGACTTCATGGATGCCGGAGATGCGATCCGGGAACAGATCGATCTTGGAAAACTGGTTTACATAGTGTGCGACATCAGTGCTGTCCGCAGTGCTTTCGTAGATGACGTCGCCTTCGTTCTCGATCACCGGCACCTGGTAGTAGGCTCCGTCGGTCAGCTCGATGACGAGGTGCCTGTTCCAGTTGTCGACCAGCACTTCTTCAAACTCGATGTCACAGTTCTTAAGGATGAGTGAAATGGGAATGCAGTAGGGACTGTGCGGGAACTGGTAGAGCTTCAGGGCCATGACTCCTTCAGGCTAATGCCTCGGCCCCTGTCGGGCAATTCGGCACATTGACGAATCGGGTGCCGGCAGGCTCAATGCAGGTCATGAATTCCCCAATGGATGCTTCCTCACCGTTTGATCGCAGGTCCTTCATCAAGGGAAGTGCCGCACTGGGACTGGCGGCAGCCACAGGCGGGCAGGGACTGGCGGCGGAACGGACGCCTGGCCTCGTGTCTTCTGAGAACCGGAAAGGAGGATCCGACGACTGGCAGTTGACCCGCGTCAGGCTGGACCAACGGGGAGGCATTCGTGCATCCGGGATCGAGGGTTATTGCTCGCGGCAGTCCGTTGCTGCAGGAGAGACGATCGACATCATGGTGAGCAGCCAGCCTGCTGAGGACTTCATCATCGAGATCTTTCGGACGGGCTACTATGGGGGCAAGGGCGCCCGGTTGCTGAGGACTTTGGGGCCATTCAAGGGTAAGACGCAGCCCGTCCCGGATTCGACGATGGGGGACCGTCATCTGCATGAGTGTCGCTGGGAACCTTCCTGTTCCATCAAGATTCCCGAGGACTGGCCGAGCGGTGTGTACTTGGGGCGGCTTACCACGCTCAAGGACACGACCGGTTTCGGGTATTGGCAGAACTATGTAGTGTTCATCGTGAAGGATGATCGGCCCGCCGACATCTGCCTGCAATGTTCCGACAACACCTGGCAGGCCTACAACAAGTGGCCCTCGCGCTTTTCTGTTTACACCCATCCCAAGGGAAACCAGGGACCTTGGGCGATGGTCAGTTTCGACCGGCCTTATGGGATGTATTCCCAGATCTACGACAATCCCCAGTCTCTCGGCTCGGGTGAGTGGCTGTGCTTTGAATTCCCACTGGCCTATTGGCTGGAGCAGCACGGTTATGACGTTACCTATTGTTCGAATTCAGACATGACGGATCCGGGCTATGCACGACCGGACCGCTTCAAGGCCTTCATCAGTGTCGGGCACGATGAGTATTGGGACATCCGGCAATATCGGAATGTCGAAAGACTGAGGGATACCGGAACCAACCTGCTTTTCCTCACCGGCAATGCCGTCTGTTGGGTCAGTCCGTTTTCGGATAATGAAGCCGGGGTTTCCCATCGAAGGATGTTCCGAGGTGGGCCCTACGGAGGAGATCATAGATGGGCCGTCCAGCGGGAAGAGAATCATGGACCCTTTCCTGAGCGTGGACCGGACGAGGGTTATCTGATGGGATCACGCAATGTCTCGCCGGTGAATGGTGGTGGTGACTGGATCTGCGAGAAGCCGGATCATTGGATCTTCGAGGGAACCGGGATGAAGAAGGGCGATGCCATTCGCGGGATGATTGGCTGGGAATACCATGGTGACCCTCCGGAGGACCTGTCCGGCCTGGAGATCGTGGCCAGAGGCACCGCGCTGCAAAGTGGAGTGAATCCGCAGCAGTGGACCTCGACGATCTATCCGGGTCCCCAAGGCAACTTCGTCTTCAATGCCTCCACCATCTGGTGGGCCCAGGGCATGTCCTCGCCTCCGGGCCACATGCTCCCCTGGTCCCACTGGAGCCGTCCGCATGGTGCCGATGCCAGGGTGCAGCGGATCACGCGCAACCTCCTGGATCGGGCTGGGACGGGGGGAGGGTGAGGATTTCGAATGTTGAATATCGAATCCTCAATTCCCTAGAGGACCTCTTTCGGAAGCTCTTGATTCGTCATTCAATATTCATGATTTGAGATTTCCCCTCGGGCAGGGATTCCAACATAGTTCGCGGCCGATGATTTCAATGACGGGATATGGTCGTGGGCAGGCTGCCAAGGGTGGTCTGGGGTTTGTTGTGGAGTTGTCCTCGGTCAACCGAAAGCAGCTGGAGGTGGCCCTGCAGTTGCCACGGGAGCTGGATGCCCTGGAGGGCAAGGTCCGTGAGGTGGTCCAGGCGAAGGTGGCGCGGGGCAGGGTGAATGTCCGCGTGACCATGGAGATGGATGAAGGACTCCTGGCGGCCCGGGCCAACGTCAACCACGCCCTTGCCAAGGCCTACGCCAAGGAACTCAACAAGCTGGCGGGGGAGCTCAAGCTTTCTTCGGAATTGAGCGTGGATGCCCTGGTTCGCCTACCGGGTGTGATCGAGAAGGAGGAGCGCTCCACGGATGCCGACCAGGCCTGGCCGATCGTGAAGAAGGCGCTCCTTGAGGGGCTGGTTGCCTTTGCTGGCATGAGGCAGGCGGAAGGAGATCATCTGGAGAAGGATCTCGCTGCCCGCATCAAATCCATTTCAGGAGCCCTTTCCCGAATAGCCAGGTGCGCGCCCAAGGTGGTGAAGCATTATCGGACGCAGCTGCTCAAGCGGCTTGAGGAAGCCAGGCTGAACCTGAAGCCCGAGGATGAGGAACGCATAGCCCGCGAGGTGGCTCTGTTTGCGGACCGCTCGGACATCTCGGAAGAAATCACCCGGCTCAAGAGCCACTTTGGACAGTTCGAGGAGTTTCGCAAATCGACCAAGCCGGTCGGGCGAACACTCGATTTCCTGGCGCAGGAGATGAACCGCGAGATCAACACCATCGGGTCCAAGGCGAATGATTCCGCCATCTCCAAGGAGGTGGTTTTTGTGAAGGCGGAGCTTGAGAAGTTCCGCGAACAGGTCCAGAACGTGGAGTAAAGCCGCATGGATTTTCCGGACGCCAAAGCCCTCCTGATCCTGATCTCGGCCCCTTCCGGGGCGGGAAAGACGACGGTATGCCAGAACCTGATCGAGAAGCATCCGAACATTGTCAGGGCGGTCACCTGCACGACCCGGCAGCCGAGGGAAGGGGAGCAGCATGGGAAGGATTACTACTTTCTTTCACCGGAGGCATTTGAGGAAAAGGTGCAGGCAGGCATGTTCCTTGAGCATGCGGAGGTTTACGGCCGACGCTACGGGACCCTGAAGTCCGAAGTGGTGGACTGGCTTGGGAAGGGGACCGATGTCCTGCTGAACATTGATGTCCAGGGAGCGGCCTCCCTTAGGCAGGAGGCGCAGACTGTGGACATCATCCGTGATTCGTTGGTCACCGTGTTCCTCACGACCCGGACCTTTGGCGAGCTGGAGGCTCGCCTGAAGAACCGGGGCACGGATTCCGAAGGGGAGCGTGACAAGCGCATCAAGGTGGCGAGGGAAGAGGTGGCACGGTGGCAGGAGTTCGATTACCTTCTCATCAGTTCCTCCTACGAGGATGATGTCCGGCGCATGGAGGTCATCATTGAGTCGGAGAAGATGAAGCGGGAGCGGATCCATCCCCCTGACTTCCATTGATTTTCGATCGAGCAAGACATGGCAACACCACGCAACATCGTCCTGGGAGTCACCGGAAGCATCGCCGCGCACAAGGCTGCGGACGTCGCTAGCCAGTTGACGAAGCTGGGGCATGACGTGAATGTGGTGATGACCAGGGATGCCCTGAACTTCATCACACCACTACCGTTCAAGACCCTTTCGCGAAGGCCGGTCATTACTGACCTCTACGATGAAGAGGAAGGTTGGAAGCCATCGCACATCCGTCTTGCGGATGAGGCGGATCTCCTGCTTGTGGTACCCGCCACCGCCAACACCATGGCGCGCTTTGCCCATGGGGTTGCCGATGATGCCCTCAGTTGCATCCACCTAGCGCTGAATCCGACTGCCCGGGTGATGATGGCCCCCGCCATGAACGGCAAGATGTGGCAGCACGCGGCCACCCAGGCGAATCTCGAGCTGCTCCAGTCACGAGGTGTGGCCTTCGTGGGTCCTGACGAAGGAATGCTCTCCTGCGGTTACGAAGGTGTGGGCAGGTTGCTTCCGGTGGAAAAGATCGTCGAGGAGGTGCAGGCGATCCTTGGTTCAGGATAGGTCCTGTCTGTTCAGCCATGAGGATGCCATTGATCAATCGACGTCATGTCCGCCAGATCGTGGAGGGTGTATTTGATTCCTCGGTCGACAAGAAGCACCAGGCGGACCGGATCGACTTCATGGAGGAGAATGTGATCCTCCCTGTGAAGATCTTCATGATCGGGCTGCTGTGCTACTTCATCTATTTTTCCGGCGCCTTCAAGGAGACTCCACGCCCCAGGGACTATTCTCCACCCCCGGCCGCTTCGTTGGCGGAAAGCGTGGGGCAATCCTTCGGTGCCACGGGAGACGTCCCGGTGAAGACCGTGAAGAAGATCTTCTGGGTCTATTGCGTGGTCAACGTGGTCAGTGCGTACTTCCTGCTCAGGATGCGGCGCTACCCCATCGTCACCATCCAGTGGGTCGTCGTTGTGACGAACCTCGCCGACGTCATGTTCCTGGTGGCCTGGACCACCCTCACGGGAGCGTTGAAGGACAGCATGTACTGGATCTTCCTCGGTCTCATCGTACGCAACGCGGTCAGTGTACCCGTGCCGGTGTTGCAGATCGGCCTGAATCTCATCCTGATCAGTGCCTTTACCTTCGCGGGTATCGTGGACCAGACGATCGTCAGCCTCGGGCTCGAACGCCTGGATTCGGAGGAGGCGCCGGTGGAGGCCTTCGTGGTGAGGGTGTTCCTCATGCTTCTGCTGACCGCCTGCTGCTACGGGATCCAGGTGCTTTTCGACAAGCAGCGGAAGGCGGATGAGGACCTTGAGGAATTCATTGCGAGGGAAAGGCAGCTCCAGACGGCCGGCCGCATGGCGGCGGAAATCGCCCATCGGATCAAGAATCCCCTCGCCATCATCAACAACGCCGTCTACGCGCTCGACCGCTCCCTGAAGAAGGGGGATGACAAGGCCAGGCCGGAAAGGCAGATCGAGATCATCCGGGAGGAGATCGACCGCTCTGACATCATTGTCACGGAGCTAATGGGCTATGCCCAGCTTGCGGAGGGGAGAATTGAGAATATCGAGCCGGCAGAGGCGCTGGACAGTGCAATCGACAAGGTGTTTCCCGAGGGATCGGATTATGAAGTGTCCGTAGAGAGGCGCTACGACACCAAGGTGCCGAACCTCAAGATGCAGCGGGTGCATCTCAGTGAGATCCTGGTCAATCTCCTTCACAACGCCCGTGACGTTCTCAGAGGGAAGGGGCAGGTCACGGTGACGCTCTCGACGGTCGGGGAGTACACCGTCAGGATCTGCATTGGGGACGATGGCCCGGGGATTCCTCCGGAATTGAAGGAGCGCGTGTTTGAATCGTATTTCTCCACCCGCGACCGGGGCAGCGGGCTTGGACTCGCCATTGTGAAGCACAATGTGGAGCTTTATGGCGGCACCGTGAAGGTGGAATCGGATCTTGGACAAGGAGCCACCTTTGTCCTAACTTTGCCCACACGCACCCTCCTTCCTGAAGAAGCATGAGCAGCGGTTTGCCACCCATCCTGATTGTTGATGATGAAAAGAACATGCGGGTTTCCCTGCAGACGGTTCTTGAGGGTGAGGACCATGAAGTGGTGGCCGAGGAATCGGCGGAGGAGGGGTTGCGACGCCTTGAGGTGGATGACTTCTTCATGGTCATTACCGACTGCCGGCTGGGTGGCATGAGCGGCTATGAGTTCCTGGAGGAGATCAAGAAGCGCTGGCCCGAGATGCCGGTGCTGATGTTGACCGCCTATGCCACCCCGAAGCTTGCGGTGGAGGCCATCAAGTCAGGTGCCATCGACTACCTTGCCAAACCCTTCGCCCCTGAGGAACTCCTGTTGGCGGTCGCCCGCTGTGCCGAGCGGCACTCCCTGCTGAGGGAAAATGCGGACCTCAAGGCGCGGAACGAGGAGGACTTCAGCCTTGAGCGTATCATCGGGCACCATCCTAACATGAAGCGCCTTAGGGAGTTGATCGGCACGGTGGCGCCGACCGATGCCACGGTACTGATCCTTGGGGAGAGCGGCACCGGAAAGGAACTGGTTGCCGGAGCGATCCATCAGCTCAGCAGGCGGAAGAAGGGCCGATACATCAGGATCAATTGTGCCGCCATTCCGGACACGCTCCTGGAAAGTGAGCTTTTCGGTCATGAAAAGGGCGCCTTCACCGGAGCCCTCAAGCAGAAGGCGGGACGGGTTGAGGAGGCAGACGGAGGCACGATCTTCCTGGATGAGATTGGTG